>JBEAXD010000148.1:0-7614 GCA_041159995.1 Actinomycetota bacterium
TCACCACCGTCCGCTCCGACCGGCTTGGGTGCCACGCTCCCTGACCCGGTCACCGCCTCTTCAGCCGAGGGTGCCGGCCGGCCCGCCTCCGTCGAGCTCCGACGGAGAAGGGAGCCGAGGAAACCTCCTCCTCGGCCCTTGCCTTCGCGATCGGCCACACGCAGTCCTTCCGGGGGATCGACGCACCCACCCGAGCGCGAAGCGGCGCCATCCTCCCCGAGGCGATGCGAGCGGTCAAGGGTTTCGCCCGGGATTCCGCCGGAACGGCGAAGGTTCCACGTGGAACATCACCGATGGTGGCCGATCGGATCTGACAACGTTCCACGTGGAACGTCGGTCAGGCCCTTCACCAGAGCGGGCGCTTCTCCGGTACACCGGTCCGTCGCGGGAACCGGTCCGGGCAAGGCGCCACCAAGCGGGTGACCATGAACCCGGCTGCGCCCGAACGGAGTATCTCCGCCGGGGCGAACCCGAGTGCCTCGAGTCCGGTTGCCGGCCAACGATCCGATCGAGCCTCGGGGGGTTCGCTCACCGAGAGGGTGCCTCGGGGCATGAGGAAGGGGGCGGCGGCCTCGGCCGTGGCCGGAGGCGGCCCGAACCCTCGGGCCACCGCGAGGTCGAAGGCTCCCCGGAGGCCCGGTTCGCGGCCCGCCTCCTCGGTCCTCCCCAGGTGGACCGAGACCCGAGCACGCAGGCCGAGGACCTCGATGGACCGCTCGAGACTCTCGATCCGCCGGGATCTGGCGTCGAGGAGGACCGCCTGCGCCTCCGGGAAGGCCAGGGCCAGCACGAGCCCGGGGAGCCCCCCGCCGGAGCCGAGGTCGATGAAGCGGGTCGGGGTGGGGAGCACGCCGGCCCA
Organism: Actinomycetota bacterium; assembly: GCA_041159995.1. GTDB lineage: Bacteria > Actinomycetota > Acidimicrobiia > IMCC26256 > IMCC26256 > IMCC26256. The sequence continues at coordinate 860 of JBEAXD010000148.1, forward strand.
GTCGAGGGCATGGTCGAGGTGATCCTCCACCGGGCCGGGACCGAGAGCGCCCTCCCCCTTGACGGTCTCGAGGACCGTGAGGAGGAGGGCGCGCTGGGATCCGGTGAGCCGGGTCACGGCCGGCGAACGCTCAGGCCGGGCGGATGACGACGTACCGCCGGGGGTCCTCGCCCTCGGAGAGCGTCGAGATGCCCTCAACCTCGATGAGGGCATCGTGGATCACCTTGCGGTCGGCCGAGTTCATGGGGTCGAGCGCCTGCTCCTTGCCGGACTCGATCGCCTGACCGGCCACCCTGATGGCGAAGTCCGCCAGGGCCTGCCGGCGGGCGGCCCGGTACCCGGAGACGTCGACGTGCAGTCGTGCCGTCCCGGTACCGCAGTGCCGGTGGAGCACCGCACGACTCAGTTCCTCGATGGCCTGCATCGTCGCACCCTGGGGCCCGATGAGGAGGCCGAGGCCCTCACCCTCGATCGACACCGTGATGTCGTCCTCCTCGAGCTCGCTGGTCGCAGTTCCCTGGTACCCGAAGGCCTCGACGAGGCCGACCAGGAACTCCTCGGCCACCCGGGCCTGCTCGGCCACCGGAACGCTGGACTTCTCCACGACCTGCTCCCCTGCTCCGCCGGACGAACGTCCGGACCCACCGCGACGCCGATTCCGACTCCGCGTTCCACCCGAGCCCTCGGCCCGGGCCTCACCTTCGACCGCAGCCACGGTCTCGCCGACGGCATCGTCCGACGGCCCGTCGGAGGCCTTCGGCTTCTGCCGATCACCACCGTTCCTGCCGCCCTGCCGTCCTCCGCCCTTCGGACCGGAACGGGGACCGGTGCGGTCACCGCCCTCGCCCCGCTCGCCCTTCCGACGGCGACGACGATCGTTCGGCTTCTCCCTCGAGATCGGCTTCACCCGGGCACGAATACGAGCCGGGCTCCCGCCGAACCGACCCAGCAGGCCGCTCTTGGGTTCCTGGATGACCTCGTACTCGAGATCGGTCTCGTCGACGCCCAGCACCGTGAGGGCGGCGTCGACCGCTTCCTCCACCGTACGACCGGTGGTCTCGACCCACTCCATCTACTTCCTCTTCCGCTTCTTGCGCGACCGGTTCGGGTCGGAGGCGGCCTTGGCGGCCGACGTCCCGTTCCCCGCGCTCTGGTCCTTCCCGGAGCCGGCACCCGGCCCCGATTCGATGCTCGGAGCATCGGTGGTCTCGCGGCTCTTCGCCTCGATGTGGCGGGCCTTGGCCTTCTTCCCCACCGGTTCGCCGGTCGGCGTCCCGATCCGCCGGTACACGACCTCCTGCTGACCGATCTGCCAGAGGTTGCTCACGAAGAAGTACAGGACCACGCCGGCCGGGATGTTGATCGAGATGAAGGCGAAGAACAGCGGCATGATGCGCCCGACCATCTGCATCTGCGCGTTGACCTGGGTCTGGAAGCGCATCGTCTGCTTCTGCTGGGCGTAGGCCGAGACGACGACCATGGCGACGAGGATCCAGTAGGGGAGCGCACCGACGAAGGAGTCGTGGCCCTTCCCGGCCGACAGGGCCAGGTCGAACATCCCGTTGGGGAAGAACGGCAACTTGTAGGAACTCGGGTCGGCGAAGCAGGCGGCACCCGGAGCGTTGCAGATCGCGTCGTACATCGACGCGAACGGTCCGCTCGTCGGGATGTGGGACGGGATCTTGTTGAGGAGCTGGTAGAGCCCGATGAAGATCGGCATCTGCAGGATGAGCGGGAGGCAACCCCCGAAGGGGTTGATCTCGTTCTCCTTGTAGAACTTCATCATCTCTTCGTTGAGCTTCTGGCGATCGTCCTTGTACTTCGCCTGGAGCCGCTTGATCTCGGGCTGGGCCCGCTGCATCGAGAGCATCGAACGAGCCTGCTTGGCGGTGAGCGGCCACACGAGGAGCCGCAGCACCACCGTGAGGAGGATGATGCTCACGCCGATGGAGGGGATGAATCGGTAGAAGAACGCCAGCACGAATCCGAGCAGATTCAGGAAGGCACTGAAGACGTCACCGATGACGTTCGCGAGCAGGGGCACGGGAATCACTCCGTCGGGTCGTTGCGCAGGGGGACCGGGTCGTAGCCACCGGGGTGGAAGGGGTGGCAACGGGCGATGCGGCGGGCTCCCATCCAGGAGCCACGGGTCACGCCGTACTCCTCGATCGCCTCGAGGGTGTACTGGGAACACGAGGGGGCGAAGCGGCACCGCGGCATCGTGCCCACCATCAACCTCTGGTAGAGACGGATCGCTCCGACCGCCATACGCCGAGGTGCCGGACGGAACGCGCGGGTCTCGGTCTGCATCATGATGCGTTATCCTGCAAGGCGATGAGGGCTCGACGCAGCGCGGTCTCGAGATCGACGGTGCTCATGCGGACCGCCTCCGGACGAGCGGCGATGAGGTAGGCCGAACCCGGGACGAGTTCGGACTCGAGGCCGGCCACCACCGACCGGAGGCGACGCCGGAGGCGGTTGCGCACGGGTGCGGACCCGACCCGGCGGCCCAGGGCGTAGGCCACCCGGGGCGGCGAGTCGACCGGGCCACCGACGCGACGGACCGAGAGGGCTCCGGCGCGGCGCACCGGGGCGCCTGCGAACGCGACGAAGGTCGCATGGTCGCGGATGCGCCAGATCAGGCCGAGAGGCGGGCGCGACCCCGCGAGCGGCGGTTCTTCAGCACCGCACGGCCCCCACGGGTGCGCATGCGGAGCCGGAAACCGTGCTTCTTCTTCCGCTTCCGGTTGTTGGGCTGGAAGGTCCGCTTCACGCTGGCCTCGCTCGATCAGATGGTGGGCCACGGGCGATCCGCGAGGGCTGGCGGATCGCAACACCGGGGCAGGGCGAAGCCGAATCCTAGGGCGCGCGCGGTCCCGACGGCAACGTGGGCGATGGCGGCCTCGGGCGCCGCTCGTCCACAGGCTCCGGTGCCTCGCGCGTACCAGATCGGAGGGCTGGGGACAACCCCGGAGAGCCAGAACCGGCGCGGATTTCCGGCCCTCGTACCCCGTTGGCGCGCCCGGGATCCTGCTGCTACCTTCGCCCTCCCCCCGCCGGGAGCAACGGCCTCGTCCCGGTGGGCTTCCCCGGTCGGACCCCCGGTCCACCAGCGGCCGACGAACGGGTGCGGGGCAGCGCGGGTCGCTGGCTCCTCCACACGTGTGGACGGGCTTGTGGACAAGGTCGAGGTCGCAATGACGCAGGCGGATGAGCTCTGGGAGATCGGCGCGGCCGCCGTGCGCGCCGAACTGAAGGACGCCACCTGGAACGCATGGTTCCGGGAGGTCCGGGCCGTCGGGTTCGACGGCGACACGCTCACCCTGTCGGTCCCCAGTTCGGTCACCCGGGAGAAGTTGCGCTCGAACTACACCGGGCTGCTCACCTCCCTGCTCCACGAGGCGACCGGCGAGGAGATCGAGGTCGAGTTGGTGGTCGCCGCAGCGGAGCGGGTCGACACGACGGTCGTCCTCGACGACGTGCTGTCCCTCGATTTCGACCCCCGCGCCCCCATCGCGCCCATGACCGAGACCCCCTCGGCGGCACCCGTCGCGACCGACCCGTCGCAGTGGGCCACGCTGAACCCCCGGTACACCTTCGACCAGTTCGTCATCGGTGCGTCCAACCGGTTCGCGCACGCCGCCGCCCTGTCAGTCGCCGAGAACCCCGCCCGCTCCTACAACCCGCTGTTCATCTACGGACCGGCCGGCCTCGGCAAGACCCACCTCCTCCACGCCATCGGCAACTACGTGCGCGACGTCCACCAGTTGCAGCGGGTCCGTTACGTGTCGACCGAGACCCTCATGAACGAGTTCGTCGACTCCATCCGGACGAACACCTCGAACGCCTTCCGGCGCCGGTACCGCGAGGTCGACGTGCTCCTCGTCGACGACATCCAGTTCCTCGAGCGCAGCCAGCAGCTCCAGGAGGAGTTCTTCCACACGTTCAACTCGCTCCACGCCGCCGGCAACCAGATCGTCATCTCCTCAGACCGGCCGCCCAAGCAGATCCCGCGGCTCGAGGATCGGCTCCGAACCCGCCTCGAGTGGGGCCTCATCACGGACGTGTCCCCACCGGAGTTCGAGACCCGGCTCGCCATCCTGCGCATGAAGGCGGAGTCCGAGAACCTCGACGGCATCCCGCCGGGGGTCCTCGACTTCATCGCATCGAACATCTCGGACAACGTGCGCGAACTGGAAGGGGCCCTGATCCGGGTCGCGGCCTACTCGAGCCTCAACCGGGCGCCGCTCACCGAGGAGATCGCCCGGCAGGTGCTCAACGACATCCTCCCGCCGACCCAGCCCCGGATCATCACGCCCGAACTGATCCTCGACGAGACGGCCAAGATGTTCGGCTTCACGGTCGAGGACCTCTGCGGCAAGAGCCGGCGTCGACCGCTCGTCATCGCCCGGCAGATCGGCATGTACGTCTTCCGCGAGATGACGGACTACTCCTACCCCCGGATCGCCGAGGAGTTCGGGGGCCGGGACCACACGACGGTCATCCACGCGGTGGAGAAGGTGAAGTCGCTCATGACCGAGCGCCACATCGTGTTCGACCAGGTCAACGAGCTCATGGGGAGGATCCGGCTCGGGACCAGTGCATAACCCTGTGGACAGCTGGGGATAACCGGGTCCGCGCGGTGGGTAACTCCACGGTGCAGTATCCGAGGTCCCCTCGACCGGTGGACGGCTGTGGATGACCGCAGGCGGGTCGGAATCACCCCTGACCTGCGGCGATGGCCACTTCTCCACAATCCACAGGCCCTACTACCACTACAACCATCATCAAGACACTTCGGTGTTCGGAGGTTCATCCGGTGAAGTTCCGCTGCGAACGAGACACCCTGGCCGAGTCGATCGGCATCACCCAACGGGCCGTGGCGGCCCGCAGTGGCGCCATGCCCGTGCTGTCGGGCATCAAGGTCACCGCGGCCGACGACGCCATCGAACTGGTCGGTTCGGACCTCGATCTCACGATCCGGGTCCGGATCCCGGCCCAGGTCGACGTCCCGGGCACCGCCGTGGTGCCGGCCAAGCTGTTCGACGGCCTCACCAGCCGGCTCAAGCCGGGCAGCGTGACCTTCGAGGTCGCCGGGGACGACGCTCGGATCTCGGGCGGTCCGGCCCAGGTCAGCGTGCGGTTGCTGCCGGCCGAGGAGTTCCCCCGGGTGGGCGAGCCCGAGGGCACGAAGGTGAGCGTCGAGGCGGGTCCGTTCGCCGAGGCCCTGCGCCAGGTGATCCCCGCCGCATCGAAGGACGACGCCCGTCCGATCCTCACCGGTGTGCTCCTGGCCGCCACGGCCACCGGCCTGCGGCTCGTTGCCACCGACTCGTACCGCCTCGCGGTCCGCGACCTCGCCGGCGTGGGGTTGCTCACTGAGGGCCAGAAGGTGCTCGTCTCGGCGAAGGGCCTCAACGAGGTCCAGCGCGTGTTCGGGTCGGGCGAGATCACCGTCACGCTCGGCGAGCGCGAGGTCGGCTTCGCATCCGAGGATCGTTCGGTGGTCACGCGTCTCATCGACGGTGACTTCCCGAACTACGAGCAACTCATCCCGAACGGCTACCCGAACCGACTCACCGTGTCCCGGGAGGCACTCGAGGAGGCGGCACGGCTCATGCAGATCGTGGGTGAGGGTCGCGACTCCACCCCGGTGCGTCTCACCATGAGCGCCGAGGGCCTCGAGTTGAGCGCCACCGCGCAGGAACGGGCCGACGCGAAGGAGTCGATCGACGCGAAGTTCGAGGGCACCGACATGAGCGTCGCGTTCAACCCGCAGTTCCTGCTCGACGGACTCTCGGCGATCGGCGGTGAGGAGGCTCTGCTCGAGACGGTCGATCCGCTCAAGCCGGCCACCCTGCGGTCCACGGGCGATCAGAGCGGCGAGTTCCTCTACCTGCTCATGCCCGTGCGCATCTCCTAGGTCGCGCCACCCGCGTTGCTGCTGGTCCGCCTCTGGCTCACCGATTTCCGTTGCTACGAGGGGCTCGACCTCGAGCTCCCGCCCGGGTGCACGGTGATCACGGGCGCGAACGGACAGGGGAAGACCAGCCTGCTCGAGGCGGTCGATTGGATCGCGACCGGCCGCAGTTTCCGCGGCGTGCCCGATGCCGCGCTCACCCGCGCCGGTACCGACGCCGCCATCGTGCGGGCCGAGGTCGAACGTGCGGGCAGCCACGTCCGGGTCGAGGCCGAGATCCGCGCGACCGGTCGCAATCGCATCCTCGTGAACGGACAACCGCTGGCGCGCCGGCGCGATCTCGTCGACGGGTTGCGCGCCACGGTGTTCTCCCCCGACGACCTCGAGCTCATCAAGGGGGGTCCGGCGATGCGGCGCGGGTTCCTCGACGACCTCCTCGCGGCGAGCGCGCCGCGCTACGAGGCGGTGCGCGCGGACTACGAGCGCGTGCTGCGCCAGCGCAACGCGCTGTTGAAGGGGGGACTGCGGGACACGGACGCCCACACGACCCTCGAGGTGTTCGACGCGCAGCTCGCTCGAACCGGAGCCGACCTCATCCGGGCTCGACTGCGGCTCACCGACCGGCTCCTGCCGGCGGTGGCGCGTGCCTACGCCGACCTCGCCTGTGAGGAACCGGCGGTCGGGGGGGCCTACGTGGTGGAGTGGACGGAGGAGCCGCTCAGCACGGATCGCGAGGAACTCGAAGCCCTGCTGCTGTCGGCGGTGGCCACCCACCGTCGACGGGAGGTGGTGCGCGCCTCGAGGCCGTGGAGGGTGAGACGCCACTCGTCCCGGT
>JBEAXD010000165.1:0-3274 GCA_041159995.1 Actinomycetota bacterium
GTTCCAGCACGTTGCGGGCGTCGGCGAATCCGTACTTCTGCATACCGACGAGGTCCGCGTGGCCGGGGCGGACCTGGGTCAACGGCTTCTCGGTGACGCCCGGCGCCGGCGACATCTCCTCCTGCCACTTCGGCCACTCGGTGTTGTGGATGATGATCGAGAGGGGCGAACCGAGGGTCCTCCCGTGGCGCACGCCGCCGAGGAACTCGACGTCGTCGCGTTCGAAGCGCATCCGCGGACCCCGCCCGTACCCGAGCCGTCGACGCGCCAGTTCGTCGCCGATGACGTCGATGGTGATGGGGAGTCCGGCCGGGAGTCCCTCGACGATGACCACGAGGGCCGGGCCGTGGGATTCACCGGCGGTCAGGTACCGCAGCACGTGCGCTCCTGCGTTCGGGGATACGAGCCCCCCCAGCCTACCGGCGGGCCCGTCCGGGACCCGGCCCGTTCCCGGCGACGGGAGGCGTCGCCGTCCGGGCTACTTGATGACCTCTTCGCCCTTGCACAACTGGAAGGGCGAGTCCCCGTAGAGCATCTGGGCACAGGAGCCCGAGATGCTCACCACCTGGTACGAGGTCGCGAAGGTCTCCCCGGCGGTGACCGTGTAGACGGTCGATCCGACCCGGATCGCCGCGGTGGCCGTACCGCCCTGATCGAAGACGTCCACCACCGCGACCGCCGTGCCGGCGCTCGGGGTGGTCCCGCCGCCGGGCGTGGTGCCCCCGCCGTCGGTCCCGGTCGCACCGGTCGCACCCGTCGCACCGGTCGCGCCACCGGTGTCGATCTGGATGACGGGGGCGAACGGGTCCTTCGTCGCGAACACGTCGAACGAGTCGCCCGGAACGTCCGGCGGCGCCACCGTCGTGGTCGTCGTCGACGGCACGACGCCCGTCGGGATCACGATGGGGTCACCGCCACCACCGCCGCTCATGAGGCGGAACACGAGCAGGAGCAGCACGAGTCCGCCGCCGACGCCGCCGAGGACGATGAGGCGCTTGCGGTCCTGGGGCTGGCCGGCCATGTCAGTTCCCCCCGGTGGTCGTCGTACCGGTGGCACCGGACGCACCGGATACCCCCGTGGAACCGGTCGTCCCCGTCGTCCCGGTCACGCCGGTGGACCCGGTCGCGCCCGCCGGAGCCGCACGCGTGTACATCTGCGCCGCGAGGGTGACCGCCAGCGCGTTCGGATCCGAGGTCCCCGTTCCCGTGGCGCCGGCGGCGCCGGCCCCCGCACCCCCCTGGGACGCGAGGTTGACCGTGTCGACGACGACGATGCGCTCGAGCTGCTCGAGCCGTTTCAGGTAGTCGACCACCGCGAAGAAGTCGCCCCGCACCTGGATCGACAGTCCGTTGCTCGTGGGTTGCCCCACCGCTGCGGCCTGGGCCGGCGGCGACGGCGCGATCGACAGGAAGTCGACACCGGCCTGCGACGCGATCTCGTTCGCCGAGAGGATGAAGGTCGCGAGGTCGGGCGTGGCCGGGATCGCCGCGTTGAGCGCGCGCAGATCCGCCTCGGTCTGCGGACGGTTGCGGTCCAGTTCCTTGAGGCGTGCGACCGTCACCTCGAGGTCGCGCCCCCGAGCCTCGGCCGCGGCACGCTCCGACTTCGCGGACGCGGTCGCCGAACGCTTCGGCGAGTAGATCGCGAACCACCAGAGGAGGATGACGGCGAGGACGCCACCGATGACGGCCAGGACGACGCGGCGGTTCATCGGACCCTCCCGTACTCGGCGGCACGCTCCGAGATGGCGCTCGTCGTGACGTCGGCGGTCGACGAGTACGTGACGAGGGAGCGCGTCGACGCCGAACTGGCGTCCTTCGTCGCGTTCGGGACCCAGAGGTTCGTGAACGACGGGATCTCGCCGATGCGCTGGATCCACGAGGCGACGGACGTGAAGTCGAGGCCGGTCACCCCGAAGGAGGCCGTGCCGATCTTCGTGCCGGCCACGGGCGTACCGACGACCCCCGTCGTGCCGGCGATCGTGGTCGTGCCGGAGCCGGGCGTGGTGGACGTCCCGGCGTCGGCGACGCTGCCCTGGAAGGTGGTGAGCCAGGAGTCGTTCGGGATCGTCCGCGCGATCTCCTGCAGCATCCGGGCCCAGGACACGTCCGTCGCGAGCACCGCCTCGGCCTGGGTCCGCAGACCCTCGACCGTGGCCGCCTGCGCCTGCGCGTCGGCGTACTTCGCCGCCTCGGCCTCCAACGCCGCGTTGCGGGCCTGCGCTTCGTCGCGGGCCGACCGGGCGTCGGAGAGCTGGTTGTTCGCGAGCAACGTCAGCAGACCGAGCACGACGAGCAGCCCGCCCCCGACCGCGGCGCCGATCGTCGTGAGCGTCCGGCGGTCGAGCGTCGTGCCCTGAGCACCGAGCAGGTTGATCCTTCGGCCGGGCGCGAGCCCCGCGAGGGCGAGCCCGACCGGCACGGCGAGGTAGGGGTCGAGCTGGGGGATCTCATCCGTACCGAAGCCGATGTCGCCGAGCGTGATGAGCGATCGGGGTTGGGCGGCGACGCACGGGAGGTCGACCGCGTCGCCGATGGCCTCGGCCAGACCGGCCTGGACGGAGGCCCCACCCGTGAGGGTGACGCGCACCACCGGGAGCGAGTCGGGCTGGCCCCGGTAGAAGTCGACCGACCCCCGCACCGCCTCGACGATGTCGCGCCGGGGTCCGGCGATCGCGGCGTCGATCGCCGCGGCCGCACTCGGATCGGCCGCCGGATCCCGCTTGAGCGCCTCGGCCTCGTCGGTCCCGACGCCGAGGGCCGACTCGATCGCGGATGTGATCGCTCGGCCGCCGCCGCCGACGATGCGTACGAAGCGCGGCAGCCCCGACTCCTGCACCACGATCACGGTGGTCCCGGATCCCACCGAGACGAGGGCCTCGGCGGCGGGGCCGTTCGTGCCGACGCGGCGGCCGAGCGCGCGCACGAGGGCGAGGGGCACGATGTCGACCGCGGCCGGACGGACCCCGGCGGCACGGACCGCATCGGCGAGCGCCTCGACGGTGATGCGCGGCGCCGCCGCGATGAGCACCCGCTGCATCGGCTCGGCGGGCTCCCCGTCCTCACCGGTCGCACCGGGCGCCGCGGCGACCGACTCGAGCACCTGGAAGTCGAACGCGGCCTCGTCGAGCGGGATCGGGAGGAGGTCGCCGGCCTGGAAGCGCAGCGCACCCTCGAGGTCCGAGTCGGCCATGACCGGCACCTCGACGGTGCGCACGATCACCCGCGGGCTGGCGATGCCGAGGCGCACCTCACCCTTGCCGAGACCGAGCTC
>JBEAXD010000166.1:0-12442 GCA_041159995.1 Actinomycetota bacterium
CAGTGGGGCCAGTGCGCCCGACACCACGCCGAGACCTCCGCCGCCGTCACGGTCGCCGGCGGGTCGGCCGGGGCCGGCGGGATGCGGTCGAGGGGCACCTCGAGGTTGAGGGCGGCCTCGCCCCGCGTGTACCCGGCGGCCTCGAGGAGGGCGAGCAGCCCGAGTTCGGTGACGTCGACGCCGGGCCACAGGTACCGGGGGGCGTCACCGCCCACTCGGAGGGAGGTGGCACCGGCGGTCCGCAGGTGGGTCTCCGCCTCGTGGACCAGTGCCCGCCCGATCCCGCGGCGACGGGCCGGTCGATCCACGGCGATGAGGCGGATCGACCCGATGTCGCCGTCGAGCGCACAGGCGACCACGCCGAGGCCCGGGTCGCCGATCACTCGCACCGCCGGATCGGCGAGCAGCGCGCGTGCCAGTTCCTCGGCGGTCGGCGGATCGGCGAGCGCCCGCGCGCAGAGCGCGGCCAACGCGTCCGCGTCGATCACGGCATCACTGCACGCAGGCGGTGGCCAGGCTGCTCAGGGCGATGCCGCGCTTGGCCTGGCGGATCACGTGCTCGTCGAGTCCGTCGGTGAGGTACGCGAACGAGAGTCCGGTCGCCGGGTCGGCCCACGCGATCTGGCCGAACGCGCCGTTGTGCCCGAAGGTGCCGGGCGAGTTCGTCCGCCCGAACCCGCGCATCGCGCTGAGGTCGTCGTCACCCGCGGTCACGAGCCCGAGGGTGCGCGCCGCGGGCACGCCGGTCCACACGTCGGGCAGGCGGCTGCGGACGTTCGTCCGTGCGTCGTCGAGGACGTCGTCGTCCCAGATGCCGCGCGAGTTGTGCAGGAGCTCCTGGTAGAAGAGGACGAGGTCTCGGGCCCGCATGATCCCGCCGCCGCCGGGCATGCCGACCGCGATCGCCTCGGGGGTGCCGAGGTAGGCGACGGCGTCGGTCGTGACCTCGGTGGCGGGGAGCTCGCGCACGCCGAGCGCGGCCTCGAGTTCGTCCGGGGTGGCGACCTCGCCGACCGAGCGGGGAACGCGGACCGGCACGGGCTCGTCGATGCCGAGCACCCGAGGGAGACCGATCGGTGTGGTCACACGGTCCGCGACCACGTCGCGGTAGTCCGCACCCGCGAGCCGGTCGATGATCTCGGCGAGCACCCAGTGCGCGCTCGACGGGTGGTACTCGAACTTCGTGCCCGGTTCCCACTGCAGGCGCCACTTCGCGAACGCCTCGAGGCGACCCTCCGTCGTCGCCCATCGCGGCGGCCCGAGGGGAGCGGACGGGAAGCCGCTCTGGTGCAACATCACCTGCTCGACGGTCACGACCTCCTTGCCGTTGGTGCCGAACTCGGGGATGTAGTCCACGACCCGCCTCGACACGTCGAGCGCACCGTCCTGGATGAGGAGCCAGCACACGCTCGCGATGAAGGGCTTGGTGGCCGAGAACACGCAGTAGCGGGACTCGACGTCGGCCTCGCCGAGGGTCTCGTCCAGGATCACCTCACCGTCGAGGGCGAGGGCGATCTGGGCCGACGGCAGCAGCCCGGCGTCGATCTCGCGGTGGGCCCGGTTCAGCAGACGCCCGATGGCGTCGTCGTCGATCGTCCGCGGCATGGGTCCCCCTCGTGGTCCAGCGGCCGTGCCGGGCGAGACGCTACCCGGGTCTACATTCGACGCGCGATGGGGCCGTGGACCGTGCCGTACGGGATCGCCGTGGTGCTGCTCGTGGCGGCCGGCGTGGCGAAGGTGCTCGAGCCGCGGGACACCGCGGGAGCGCTGGCCCGCAGTGGTCGACCGGTGTCGCCGGCCGTCGTGCGGATCGGGGCCGCATTCGAGGTGGGACTCGGGGCGGCGGCGATCGTCGGCGGCACCCGGACCGCGGCGGCCGTGGTGGGGTTGTCCTACCTCGCGTTCGCCGGCTTCGTGATCCAGGCGCTGCTGCGCCACCTGCCCGTCGGATCCTGCGGGTGCTTCGGCCGGGTCGACACACCCCCGAGCGCGTGGCACGTCGCGGTCAACCTCGGCTGCGCCGGCGCATCGATCGCTGCTGCGATGACGGGGCCCGAGCCCTGGCTCGGTGTGCCGGAGGTCGGGGCGGCGACGGCGATCGCGACCGTGGTGCTCGTGGTCGTCGGCACGGCGCTCACCGCCGCGCTGCTCACGGCGGTGCCGCGCGGGGGGATCCGCCGGTGACGATCAGGCCTTCTGGCCGCTGAGCTTCCGGTTCTTGAACTGCGCCCGGACGTAGTCACGGTTGAGCAGCGCGATGAAGTCGATCGAGATCTCCTTCGGGCACGCGGTCTCGCACTCCCCGTAGTTGGTGCACGAACCGAACCACCGCTCCATCTCGTCGACCATGGCGGTCGCCCGGGCGAACCGCTCGGGCTGGCCCTGGGGCAGGAGGCTGAGGTGGTTGTACTTCGCGGCGGTGAAGAGCTGGGCTGCACCGTTCGGACAGGCGGCCACGCACGCGCCGCAGCCGATGCAGGCCGCAGCATCCATCGCCGCGTCCGCGGCCTCCTTCGGCACGAGGATCTCGTTGGCGTCCCGGGCGCTGCCGGTCGGGGCGGTGATGTACCCGCCGGCCTCGACGATGCGGTCGAGTGCGGAACGGTCGACCGCGAGGTCCTTGATGATCGGGAACGAGCGGGCTCGCCACGGCTCGACCGTGATGTGGTCGCCGTCGGTGAACTTGCGCATGTGCAACTGGCAGGTCGCGGTACCCCGTTCGGGACCGTGCGGGATGCCGTTGATCATCATCGAGCAGGAACCGCAGATGCCCTCACGGCAGTCGTGGTCGAACGCGATCGGCTCCTTGGACTCATCGATGAGGCGCTCGTTGAGCACGTCGATCATCTCGAGGAACGACATGTCGGGGGAGACCTCGGGCATCTCGTGGGTCTCGAAGTGACCCGCCGAGCGAGGGCCGTTCTGGCGCCAGACCTTCAGCGTGAGCTTCACGGAACTCGTGCTCCTCGTGACTACTTGTACGAACGGGTGGCGAAGTGGACGTTCTCGTACACGAGCGGCTCCCGGTGGAGGGTCGGCTCGTTGCCCTCGCCGTTCCACTCCCATGCACCGACGAACGCGTACTCGTCGTCGTTGCGCTCCGCCTCGCCCTCCTCGGTCTGGTACTCGACCCGGAAGTGACCGCCGCAGGACTCCTCGCGCCGGCGGGCGTCGAGGACGAGCTCCTCACCGAACTCGAGGAAGTCGGCGACACGACCCGCCTTCTCGAGGGACTGGTTGAAGGAACCGCCGTCGCCGAGGACCCGCACGTCGCTCCAGAACTGCTCGCGCAGCGCGGGGATCTCGGAGAGGGCCTTGTCGAGGCTCTCGGCGCTGCGCTCCATGCCGCAGTTGTCCCACATGATCTTGCCGAGTTCCCGGTGGAACCAGTCCACCGAGTGGGTGCCCTTGATGGAGAGCAGCTGGTTCGTGCGGTCACGCACGGCCGCCTCGGCCGCCTGGAACAGCGGGTCGTCGGTCGGGATGGGGGCCTGACCGAGCTGGGGCGCGAGGTAGTCCGAGATCGTCGCCGGGAGCACGAAGTACCCGTCGGCGAGACCCTGCATGAGCGCGCTCGCACCGAGGCGGTTCGCACCGTGGTCCGAGAAGTTCGCCTCGCCGAGCACGTACAGCCCGGGGACGTTGCTCATGAGGTTGTAGTCCACCCAGAGGCCGCCCATCGTGTAGTGGACGGCGGGGTAGATCCGCATCGGCTGCTTGTACGGGTCCTCACCGGTGATGCGCTCGTACATCTGGAAGAGGTTGCCGTAGCGCTCCTCGATCACCGGAGCGCCGAGGCGCCCGATCGCCTCGGAGAAGTCGAGGTACACGCCGTTCTTGAGCGGGCCGACCCCGCGACCGGAGTCCACCGCACGCTTGGCGGCCCGGGACGCGATGTCACGCGGCGCGAGGTTGCCGAACGACGGGTAGAGCCGCTCGAGGTAGTAGTCGCGCTCCTCCTCGGGGATCTGGTCGATCGGCCGCTGGTCGTCGAACTCCTTCGGGACCCAGATGCGCCCGTCGTTGCGGAGCGACTCCGACATGAGCGTCAGCTTCGACTGGAACTCGTCCGAGGCCGGGATGCAGGTCGGGTGGATCTGCGTGTAGCAGGGGTTCGCCATGAGCGCGCCCTGCTTGTGGGCCCGCCAGGCCGCGGTCACGTTCGAGGCCTTGGCGTTCGTGGACAGGTAGAAGACGTTGCCGTACCCGCCGGTCGCCAGCACGACCGCGTGGCCCGAGAAGGAGCGGATCTCGCCGGTGATGAGGTCGCGGGCGACGAGACCGCGCGCGACGCCGTCCTGCACGACGAGGTCGAGCATCTCGGTGCGGTGGTGGAGCTCGACGTTGCCGAGGTGCACCTGCCGGGCGAGGGCCTGGTAGGCGCCGAGCAGCAGCTGCTGACCGGTCTGACCCCGGGCGTAGAAGGTGCGCGAGACCTGCGCGCCACCGAACGACCGGTTGTCGAGCAGGCCTCCGTACTCGCGGGCGAAGGGCACGCCCTGGGCCACGCACTGGTCGATGATGTTCACCGACACCTCGGCGAGACGGTGGACGTTCGCCTCACGGGCGCGGAAGTCGCCGCCCTTGATGGTGTCGTAGAAGAGGCGCTTCACCGAGTCGCCGTCGTTGCGGTAGTTCTTCGCCGCGTTGATGCCACCCTGCGCCGCGATGGAGTGGGCTCGGCGCGGCGAGTCGTGGAACGACAGCAACTGCACGTGGTAGCCGAGTTCGCCGAGCGTGGCGGCGGCCGACGCACCGGCGAGGCCGGAGCCCACCACGACGACCCGGAACTTGCGGCGGTTGGCGGGGTTGACCAGCTTCACCGAGAACTTGTGGTTGTTCCACTTGTCCTCGATCGGGCCGGCGGGGATCTTCGAGTCGAGCGCGATGTTGCTCACTGCACCACTCCGGTCATGACGGCGAGCGGGATGCTGATGTTTCCGACGGCGATGATCGTCGCGATGCCGATCGCGAACTTCCGTCGCAGCGCGTTCCAGCGCGGGTTGTTCCAACCGAGGCTCTGGAACATGGACCATGCGCCGTGGAACAGGTGGAAGGCGAGCGCGAGGTTCGCCGCGATGTAGAAGACCGCGACGACCGGGCGGTCGAAGGAGGCGATGATGTTGTCGTACACATCCCCGGTCTCGAACGGTGCTCCGGTCTTCCCGAACGTCAGGTCGAGCAGGTGGAAGATGATGAAGAGCAGGACGATGACGCCGGTCCAACGCATGGTGCGGGCCGCGTAGTTGGCGGCGACGTAGTCGCGCTTGGACTGGTACTTCACCGGCCGGGCCGCGTGGTTCATGCGGGTGAGGGAGACCGCAGCGGCGATGTGGAGTGCGACCGCCAGGAGGAGTCCGCCCCGCATCATCCACAGGAAGACGGTCTCCGGGAGCGCGGGTTCTCCGATGGTGCGGAGCCACTCGGCGTACTCGTTGATCGCCGGTACTCCGTCGTGGGCCGGCAGGAAGATCTTGAGGTTGCCGACCATGTGGCCGAAGACGAACCCGATCAGCATGATGCCGGTGATCGCCATCACCCACTTCTTGCCGATGGCGGACCGCCAGAACTGGATGAGGAACGGTGCACCGTCCCGCTTGGGTGCTGCCTGCGGAGCGCCGTCGTACCGCGGCGCCTGCTCGACCTTCGTCATGCCCCGTTGACTCCCTCGCCGTGTCCGGGTCCTGCAAGGCGAACCGTACCCGTGTGTCCGGTCCGGGAACGATCCGGACGGGCTCGTGGACGGGCTCAGCCCGCGCCGATGCCGAGCCAGGGCAGGAGCAGGTCGTAGTGGTGCTCGATCCGGCGATCGCCGTGCTCGAGCACGACCTCGGCCCGTCCGGCCCCGATGAGCGGGCCGACCCGCCCGACGAACGTGAGCCCGTGGGGCGTGACGTCCCCGGCGAAGACCTGCTCGCGGTCGTCGACCCGCACGGTCACCCGGGCCTCGGGCAGCCGCTCGGGCGTCTCGTTCACCACGTGGACCAGACCCTCGCGGGGTTCGACCATCGGGAGCAGGCTGCGACAGGAGTCACGCAGCGCGCCGTAGGCCAGCTTGGGGACCCGATCGTGGTCGAGCACCGACCAGGAGACCGCAGGGTTCGGGTCGGCGAACGAGAACTGACAGAACCCGCCGGTCGGGTCGAAGCGGAGGCGCCGGAGGTCCTCGATCTGCAGGGTGATGAGCGCGGCCTGGTACGCCTGGGTCGCGTCCCGCCACTCCTCGAAGGAGGTGAACGCGGCCATCGGCACGTGGCGGTCGAGGATCGCACGCTGGAGCGAGTGGTGTTCGGCGAGGTGGTCCCAGTCGAGGTCCGGCCAGCGCTCCGGTCGCAGGAACGCCGAGGAGTTCGGGACGGACTGCGCGCCGAACTCGCTGACGAACCGCCCGAGGCGCGGCGCCGCCCGCAGCGCGGCTGCGAGCCCGTCGATCGCGCCGTGGTACCAGCCGAAGTAGAGGTGCGCGTCCGTCCCCGCGCTCGTGAGGCCGGGCATGACGCCCGAGTGGGGGTTGACGGGCCGGGACGGGTCGGCCCGCCGGATCGCCCGGGCGATCGACCGGTCGAGGACGTCCTTGTTCCAGGTGGGCAGGAACATCGCGGCGCCGAGGCGGGCGAGGGTGCCGGGGGTCGGCTCGACGTCGGTCTCGGTGACCACGGCGAGCGGTTCGTTGTGGCCGCACCACAGCGCGACGGCCGGGTGGTGTCCGAGCAGGTCCACCATGTCGCGGGCCTGGTGCACCGCGCTCCGTCGGACCGAACGCGCGTACCCCCACTGGAGCGGCAGGTCCTGCCACACCAGCATGCCCGCCGCGTCGGCGGCGTCGTACAGCTCGGGTCGGGCGACGTGGGCGTGGACCCGGATGAGGTCGAGGTTCGCGTCGCGGGCGAGCGCGACGTCCCGGGCGAGGTCGTCGGCGGTCGCCGTGGCCGGCAACGTCCGGGTGGGCGCGAGGTTCGTCCCCATCACGAAGAGGTCCTCGCCGTTCACCGTCCAGCGCCAGTCCCGGACGCGGATCTCGCGGAACCCGGTGCGCACCGTCCGCTCGTCGCTCACCGTCCCGGCGACCTCGGCGGTGACGGTGAGGTCGCACCGTGCGGCCTCACCGAGCCGCCACGGCCACCAACGGGGCGGCGCCTCCACGTCGATGGCCCACGCCAGGTGGTTGTCGCCGTCGGCGAGGACGACCTCGCGTTCGGCGAGCGTGAGCAGCGCGCCGTCGGGTCCGGTGATCGTGCCGTGGAGGACGACCGGGGTCCGGTCGCTGCCGGTGCGCGTGTCGAGGGTCAGATCGAGGAGCAGGCGGCCCCGCTCCGGACTCGCTTCGGTGCAGATGACGCGGAGCCGAGCGATGCGCAGCGGCCCGGTGTCCCGCACGCGCACCGGGCGCCAGATGCCGCCGGGTGCGAGGCCGGGGTCCATGGCGTCCCAGTGCGCGAACACGCCGCTCACCGAACGCTTCGCGGTCCGATCCGACTCGGGCGGGCAGGCGACCTCGACGGCGAGCAGGTGCTCCCGCCGACCCGGATCCTCGCGGCCGATCTCGAACGTGTGCGGGGTGAAGTACCCCTCGGTCGGTCCGAGGTACGCGCCGTCGAGCCAGACGTCGGCGAGGGTGAAGACCCCGTCGAGGGTCAGGAAGCGACGACGGCCGGGCGCGAGCGGTGCGGTCTCGAAGGCGCGGCGGTGGAGCACCGGGCCGGTCACCTCCCGCAGCGCGGGGTGGGATCGCCAGTGACCCGGCACGGTCACCTCGTGCCAGTCATCGTCGGCGAACCCCGGCTCGGCGAACCCGCGGGCGAGATCCCCGTCGGAGGCCACCGCACGCCAGGTGCCGTCGAGGATCAGGTCGGGCGGCGACCCGTCGGTCCGAGGGTGGGCGGTCACGGGGGCGAGGGTAGGCGCGCGCTCCGGTGGCCGTCCTCAGCAGGAGCGGATGAACTCCGTGACGCCCGGCGTGATGATGGTCTCGTCGGCTCCTCCGATCGCGTCGTCGAGCGCCGGCCCGGAGAATGCGGCGGCGGTGAGCACCGTCGCGGGCACGCCGGCACTGCGCGCCCGGTTCGCGAGGGCGATGCCGCTCGCCCGTTCGGCGGCGGTGCCCCGGACGATGACGAGCAGGCGGGCCATCCCGGTGCCCGGCGCGATGTGGCCGATCGCGCTCGCATCGGACCAGACCCGCGGATCGGTGCCGTACGCCGCGAGCACCGCCGGTGAACCGGTCCGACCGAGCGCGGCGATGTCGTACCGGCCGTCGGCGAGCACCGCGCACCGGATCGAACGGAGGGGGAGACCGGCACGGGCCAGGTGCCGGGCGTCGGCCGCGGTCTCGGCCGCGATGACCGCTCCCGACTCGGTCCCCATGATCGTGATGTGCTCGGCGTCCCCGCCGTACCGGCCGATGTTCGCGATCACCCAGGCGATGGCGCGGGCGACGTCCTCGTCGAAGGTCGGGTACTTCGCGGCGGGCGCCGTGCGGTGGTTGACGCTCACGAGCACCCAGCCCTCCCGCAACGCGAGCGCGGCGCGCCGGCCGACGTCGGCCTTGTCACCGCTCGACCAGCCGCCGCGGTGGACCGAGACGAGCACGTGGGTGCGCGGGCAGTCGGCGTCGCGCACGGGCGCGTAGACGTCGAGCGACAGCAGCGCCGGATCGACGCCCGGTGCGGTCGCGTACGGGACGTCCCGGTCCACCCGCTGGTTCGAGCCGCGGCACACCGGGTCGGTGACCACCGTCGTGGTGGTGGGTGCGGCCGCGCCGTTCCCGGTGCGGGTCGTGGTCGTCGGCCCCGAGCCGGAGTCGCCCGACGTGCCGCCGGTGCCGGCCGGCCCGGTCGCAGTGCCGGGGCCGTCGGCGGTCGTCGTGGTCCGTCGCACCCGGGTCTCCGAGGAGGACGAACCGGATCCGCCGCAGGCGGCGAGGACCACGGCGGCGAGGAGCACTGCGATCGGGACGGCGCGTCGCATCGTCCCAGTATGGAGGAGGTCGGTGTCGGCCCGTGCGCGCGATCGGGGTGCGCGACCGCGGCCCGTGGTCCGATTCGGTGGTGATCGCGCCGGTCCGGTCGCCCGGGGCCGGCCCGGAGATCCGCTGGTACGGTGCCGATCCGTCCCCGGTCGGCGTCCGATCCGACCATGCGTGAGGAGCGATGCCGCCCATGACCCGACCGACCACCCTCGGGGAACTGCGTGCCAGCGGCTGGGTGTCCCGGCCGGTCAAGGACGAGGTCCGGGCCAACGCCATCGCTCGGATCGCCGCGGGCAAGCCACTCGTCGACGGGGTGCTCGGGTACGAGGACACCGTGCTGCCGCAGCTCGAGAACGCGCTGCTCGCCGGGCACGACCTGATCCTGCTGGGCGAGCGCGGCCAGGCCAAGACCCGCATCATCCGGTCGCTCACCGAACTGCTCGACGAGTGGATGCCGATCGTCGCGGGCAGCGAGATCAACGACGACCCGTACCACCCGATCAGCGCGCACGCCCGGGCCCTCGCCGAGGAACTCGGGGATGAGATGCCGATCGACTGGGTGCACCGCAGCCGACGTTTCGGGGAGAAGCTCGCCACCCCGGACACCTCGATCGCGGATCTCATCGGTGAGGTGGACCCGATCAAGGTCGCCGAGGGCCGGTACCTCTCGGACGAACTCACGATCCACTACGGCATGGTGCCGCGTACCAACCGTGGCATCTTCGCGATCAACGAGCTCCCCGACCTCGCGGAGCGCATCCAGGTCGGCCTGCTCAACGTGCTCGAGGAGCGCGACGTCCAGATCCGGGGCTACAAGATCCGCCTGCCGCTCGACGTCATGCTCGTGGCCTCGGCCAACCCCGAGGACTACACCAACCGCGGCCGGATCATCACGCCGCTCAAGGACCGGTTCGGCGCGCAGATCCGCACCCACTACCCGCTCGAGGTCGAACTCGAGATGGAGGTGATCCTCCAGGAGGCGCAGCCGATCGGAGCGCCGGGGGTGACCGTCGCGGTCCCGTCGTACATGACCGAGATCGTGGCGGAGGTGAGCCAACAGGCTCGACGCTCTCCGCACGTCAACCAGCGCTCCGGCGTGTCCGTGCGGCTCTCGGTCGCGAACCACGAGACGCTCGTCGCGAACGCGTTGCGACGCGCCCTCCGCACGGGTGAGACCGAGGCGGTCCCGCGCGTCTCGGATCTCGACGCGCTCGTGTCGAGCACGAGCGGCAAGATCGAGATCGAGATGCTCGACGACGGGCGTGAGGAGCAGGTGCTGGAGCGGGTCATCCGGGCCGCGATCCTCGAGGTGTTCCGGGCCCGCGTGCAGCCCGAGCGGCTCACCGCGCTCGTGCAGGCGTTCGACGACGGCCGCATCGTCCACACCGGCGACGAACTCCCCGCTGCGGAGTACACGGCGCTGGTCGCCGATCTGCCCGGCGTGCGCGAGACGCTGACCGACCTCGGATGCGAGGAGACACCGGCGAACGTGGCCGCGGCGGTCGAGTTCCTCCTCGAGGGGCTGCACCTGTCGAAGCGCCTCAACAAGGACGCGGTCGACGGCCGCGCGACCTACCGCAGCCGCGCCGGCAATCGCTGACCCGGAGGCCCGGTCCTAGGGCACGAACCGGATGATCGCCGCACCGCCCGACGCGCTGACCCACACGCTCGCGCCGTCGTAGGCCGCTCCCTGTGGGACCGCGCCGGCGTCGAGGTTCCACGTCGATCGCACGGTCCCGGCGCGTGGATCGACTCGCACCACGCGATCGCCGAGGACCGTGACCCAGACGTCGTCCCCGTCGAAGGCGAGGGCGGTCGCCGGGTCGGGGAGGCCGACCGGCACGCCGGCGGCCCGGGATGCGAGGTCGATCGGAAGGATCTCGGGCGCGTCGGCGGCGACCCACATCGCCGCCCCGTCGGACTGCAGTGCCTGCACCGGTCCGGATGCCACGGGGATCTCGGCGACCTGGGCTCCGGTCGTCGGGTCGATGACCCGCACCGCGGATGTGCCGCCGACCCACAGGTGACGACCGTCGAACGCGATCGGGCCCGGCGACTCGGGTGCTGCGGCCGTCGCGACGATCGCGTTCGACGCGGGATCGATCCGCACGGCGAGGTCGCGCTCGGTCACCGTCACCCACACGGAGGTGCCATCGGTCGCGATGCCGCCCGGCGTGCCCTCGACGTCGATCGTGGTGACGACGGTGTTCGCACTCGCGTCGACCCGTGTCACCGTGCCGTCACCCCGGTTCCCGACCCAGATGGCCGTGCCGTCGTAGGCGATCGGGCCCGGTTCGGCGCCGACGGTCACCGTCGCGATCGTGGTGTTCGCGTTCGGGTTGATCTTCGTGACGGTGCCCGATCCGGAGTTCGCGATCCAGATCCGGTTCGAGGTCACGGCGATGCCGACCGGACCCGTACCGACCACGAGCGAGTTCACCCGGCAGGTCGTGTCGTACCAGGACGCAGTGGCGGCGCACTGCTCGCCGACGAGGCCGCGGACCCCGGTCGCCCCCGTCGCTCCGGTGGCGCCGGTCGGCCCGACACTGCCCGATCCACCCTCGGCCCGGTAGTAGCCGACGATGTCGATGATGACGTCGACGCTGCCGGTCAGGTTGAAGACCTTGATGCCGCCGGTGGCCGAGAGGCCGACCGTCACCTGGTTCGGCGTCGGCGGGGCGCCGGCGTTCCAGTTGAGGTTCGAGGCCGTGGGTCGCGTGGCATCGGCCGGGAAGACGGTGAGGTACGACGGTGCCGTCGTGTTGAGCGTGGTCACGTTCGAGGCGATCGCGGTCGCCCCCGAAGGCAGCGTGCAGTTCCCGTTCGTGCCGGTGACCTGGAAGGTGATGGTCTGCCCGGGTCCGATCGGCAGGAACCGCGGTCCGACCTGCGAACTGGCGCGGGTATCGACGAGGCGGCACGGAGCGATCGGCACGAGCACCGACGCCGTGCCATCGTCGGCGGCGCCGATCGCTACGGCACCGAGGGAACCGCCGGCGACGATCAAGGCGAGTGCGATCGCGTGGCTGCGGCGCAGATGCATCGGCGTGCTCCCCGGGGTTGTCACGGGACGCTCCGCCCCTCCTGGCCGCGAGGGTAGGCACCTGGCTCGGGTGCGGCAAGGGTGGCCGACCCGTTGGTCGCCGTGGCCGATAGTTCCTCGGGGTCGTCCTAGAGGTGCCCGACGCAGGTGTCCGAGTGGTCGGCGGAGTTCGTCCCATCGGGGCAGATCACCTGGTTCCAGAACACATTCGAGACGTCGAGGGGGAACGTCGCGCCGGTGAGGTCCACCCGGCGGAATTCCGCGCCGTCGAGGAACGCGTCTGAGAAGTCCGCCCCCGTGAAGTTGCTCAGCGAAAAGCCGGAGTAGCACCCGATCCGGATGCCACGCAGGTCGGAGCCATCGAACCGCGACCCCGCTGCGGTGCTGATGCAGTCGAACCATGCGCTGAGCAGATTCGCTCGGACGAAGGA
>JBEAXD010000205.1:0-4024 GCA_041159995.1 Actinomycetota bacterium
CGGTTATCCGACGCCCGATCACCCCGTGGGGCACCCGGACCGGGCCGTGCCGGAGGCCGGCGGCGTGGTCGCGTTCGTCGGGCTGCAGACCTACGAACCGAACGTCGACGCGGCGCGGTTCCTCGTCGATGAGGTGCTCCCCCGACTGCGGGTGGCGCGACCGGCGGTGGCGATCCGACTCATCGGACGCGCCGGTCCGGAGGTCGAGCGCCTCGGAGCGCCCGGGGTGGAGGTGCTCGGCGAGGTCGAGGACCTCGACGCCGCGCTCGCCCCGGCGGACCTCATCGCAGTGCCGATCCGGTTCGGCGGCGGGACCCGCATCAAGGTCCTCGAGGCGATGGCCCACCGCATCCCGATCGTGTCCACCTCCCTCGGCTGTGCGGGGCTCGGGCTCCGTGACGGCGTCGAGGTGACCATCGCCGACGACGCGGCCGCGTTCGCTGCGGCCTGCGCCCGGCTCCTCGCCGATCGTCCACTCCGGGAGTCCCGCGCGACGGCCGCGGCACGGACGCACGCGGCACGATTCGAGTGGACCGTGATCGCCGAGGACGTCGTCGGCATCGCGCGCGAGGCGCTGGCGGTATCGGCATGAGCGTCCGCAGCCGTCTCGTCACGCGGGCCCGGCACCTGCCGTACCCGATCCGCCACGCCGGCCGGCAGGTGCAGCGCTGGGCCCGCCGTCGCCGGTCCGATCGCCGCGTCCGATGGGGATCGCTGCGACGGACCCGGCCGATCAGTCGCGACTACGGCCTCGACCGCGGCACTCCGATCGACCGTGTGTTCCTCGACCGCTTCTTCGCCGCACACGCGTCCGACATCCGCGGTGCGGTCCTCGAGGTCGGTGGACCGGTGTTCAGCGGACGCCATGGTCGCGGGGTCACCAGCACGGACATCATCGATGTCGATCCGGAGAACGAGGCGGCCACGATCGTGGCCGACCTCGCCGTGCCCGATGCGCTGCCGCAGGGTGCGTTCGACTGCATCGTCGTCCCGCAGACCCTGCAGTACGTCGCGGATCCGCGGGTCGCGGTGGCGAACCTCCACGACGCGCTCCGCCCGGGCGGCGTCCTGCTCCTGACCGTCCCCGTGATCGCGCAGCTCGATCACCACCACGCGACCGTCGACCGCTGGCGGGTCACGCCCGTCGGCCTGCGGGAGCTGCTCGAGCGCTGGTGTCCGGGGGCCGAGCACACCGTCGAATCGGCGGGGAACGTCCTCGCGGCGACCGCATTCCTCCAGGGGATCTGCGTCGAGGAGATGCGCCCCACCGACTTCGACGTGGTGGACCCGTTGTTCCCGATGGTGGCGATGGCGCGGGTCGTGCGACGGGGGTCGGCGTGATGCGAGCACGCTCGCTCGTGCTCGTGTACCACCAGATCCGCGACCCGGGTCCCGACGGTGCGGAGTTGGCCGTCCACCCCGACCGCTTCGCGGCCCACCTCGACGTGCTGGCGCAGCGAGCCGAGGTCGTGCCGTTGAGCCGGATCCGCGACCGGGTCCGAGGGCGTCCGCGGGTTGCGGTGACCTTCGACGACGGATACCTCGACAACGTCGAGACGGCCGCACCGATGCTGGCCGCACGGGGGGTTCCGGCCACCTGCTTCGTGACCGGGTGGGCGCTCGACGCCGACCGCGAGTTCTGGTGGGACGAACTCGAGCACCTCCTCGGCCCGGCGACGGGCGGCCCGGCGGGTCCCTTCGAGACGGTGCTCGCGGGCCGACGGCTCCGGGTCGACCTCCGTGACGCGTCGGCGCGACGACGGGCGGCGACGGCGATCACGCTGCGCTGCTACCGCGCCGCGCCCGACGAGATCCGGGCCACGATGGACGCGCTCGCGCAGCACCTCGGCGTCGGGCTCGCGATGTGCGACCGCCACCGGCACGCCGGGGACGCCGGTATCGCCCGCCTCGCCGCAGTGCCCGGGATCACCGTGGGTGCGCACACGGTGCGCCACCCGGCCCTCACCGCGATCCCGGCGGCCGCCCGGGACGCGGAGATCCGCGAGGGCAAGCGGCGGCTCGAGGCACTCCTCGGCCGTGCGGTCACACAGTTCGCGTACCCGTTCGGGCACGCGGCCTCGTTCGACGAGGCCTGCGAACGGGCCGTGGCGTCAGCCGGGTTCGAACTCGCATGCCGCAACGAACCGGGACGGGTGACGACGCGGACGGACCCGTTCCGGATCCCGCGGTGCGCGGTCGGGGATTGGAGCGGCGCCGAGTTCGAGACCCGGCTCGATCGGTGGTTCCGGGGGCGGACCCGGTGACTCGGTTCCTCACGCCCGAACCGGAGGTGGCCGTGACCCCGGGTCCGGTTCCGACCTTCTCGGTGATCATCGCCTGCTACAACGCGGCCGCGACCGTCGGTGAGGCGATCCGATCCTGCCTCGAGCAGTCCGTACCGCCGCTCGAGATCATCGTGATCGACGACGGCTCGACCGATGCGATCGACGCCGCGCTCGAGCCCTTCCTCGACGACATCGTCCTGCTCCGTCAGGAGAACGGGGGTGAGAGCGTGGCCAAGAACGCCGGGGTCGCCGTGGCCCGGGGCGACTTCGTCGTGATCCTCGACGCCGATGACGTCGCGTACCCGCACCGCCACGAGGCGCTCGGCGAACTCGCGGCAGCTCGCCCGGACCTCGCCATCCTCACGCACGACGCGCTCCTCACCCGCGACGGTGCGGTGCTGCGGCACTACTTCGGCGACTTCCATCCGTTCCCGGTGGAGCACCAGCGGCGGGAGATCCTGCGGCGGTGCTTCGTGATCAACCCGGCGGTGCGCCGGTCGGCCTGGATCGCGATCGGAGGGTACGACCCGGCGATCCGGATCGGTGCCGACTGGGAGTGCTGGCTCCGGATGATCCTCGCCGGCGAGCGGGTCGGCTGCGTGGATGAGCCGCTGTCGGACTACCGGCAGGGCGGTGACCAGTTGACCTCGAACCGGCTCGCCGAGTTCCGCGGGCGGCAGCAGGTCTTCGCCAAGACGCTCGCCCGCACCGATCTCACCGCCGAGGAACGAGCGGCGCTCATCGACCTGCGGACCACGCTCGACGGCCGGATCGCCCGCGAGGCGACCCGCACCGGGGCGCCGGGCGCGCGTCGGGCGTCCCTGCGGGTCGCGTTCGCCCGGCACCAGCGCTGGCCGGTGCGCACGCGCGCACTGGCTGCGGCGGTCGTGCCCGCGGTCATGGCTCGGCGCCTGCCGCCCGAGTGATCAGTCCGCAGTCGGGAACCGCCACCCCGCGCCGAGGCGGGGGTCCGCGAGCCAGCGGGCCGCCACACGGTTGATGAGGCCCTCGATCACCGGGAGGCGACCGGCGCGCACCGCACGGGCGGCCCGGGACCGGCCGTGGTGGAGCCACCCGGTGATGATGGCGGGGGCGATGGCGTCATCGGGGACCTCGAGTGCGGCGGCCGCCTCGCGCAGACGGGCGAACGCGAATCCGCTGAGGCGGTGCTCCCCCGCGAAGAGCGCGGTGATGCGAGCCACCTTGCGGTCCATCGGGGCCGGGCCGTCGACCGCGCTGCACGCGTCGGCGAGGAGGTACGCGGTGTCCCAGAGCGGCACGGACGGGTAGGCCGCCGACTCCCAGTCCAGCACCGTGAAGTCGGCGCCGGCGACCGTGATGTTCCAGGAGCCGGGATCGCGGTGGGCGAGGACGGGGTGGAGGCGGCCGAGCGGGCCGAGCAGTGCTCCGTCCGGGTCCGGGTCGATCCCCTCGTGACCGGGGATCACCTCGCGCGCGAGGCGGTCGAGTTCGGGACCGAGTCCGCCGATCGGCCCGCGGGAGGCCCGACCGAGCTCGATGATCCACGCGAGGATGCGCTCGACGTGCGCGAGCGCACGGTCGCCGGAGGCGTCGAGGAGTGCGTGCAGCGGGGTTCCCGTCGCCGCGGTCTCGACCGATGCCGCGAGTCCCGCGACCTCGAACTGGCCGAGCAGCCTCGGCGCGTGCGCAGCGCAGACCGGCGCGTGGGTCGCGAGCAGCTCGAGTCCTGCGGCATCCGCGTCGAAGGGCGCGCGGTA
>JBEAXD010000017.1:0-4908 GCA_041159995.1 Actinomycetota bacterium
GCTCGGCGACGGGTTCTTCCCCGGCAAGGGCAGCAACGAGGAACTCGCGCGCCTGTTCGACGTGATGCGGGAGGCCGCGGCCGAGGCCGGCCGGGACGCCGATCGCATCCAGCTCACCGCCGGGAGCGCGGGCGTGTTCGGACCCGATCCGATCGGGGCGGTGCACGAACTCGAGGACATCGGCATCACGCGCTGCGTGATCCCCTCGGTGCTGCACATGCAGGACCCCGAGACGTCCCTCACCCGCTTCGGCGACGAGGTCATCGCCCGCGTCTGAACCGCGGCCGTCCGGAGTGTTGACACTCCGACTGCCACATTCTTAGGATCGCCCGAGCCGGCGCCCCGACGTCGGGCGCTCGTCGAGGGGGAGACCATGCAGCAGTACGGGCAGTACGAGGGGCGGATCGGCCGCTACCTCGCCGACTCCGAGCCGTGGTGGCCGACCCCCGCCCACCCGGGGGACGACGCCCCCAACGTCGTCATCATCCTGTTCGACGACCTCGGGTTCTCCCACTTCGGGTGCTTCGGCTCGACCATCGAGACGCCGAACATCGACGCCCTCGCGGCCCGGGGCCTGCGGTACACGAACTTCCACGTGACCCCGGTCTGCTCCCCCACCCGCGCCGCGCTCCTCACCGGTCGGAACCACCACAGCGTCGGGATGCGTTCCATCTCGAACTTCATCACCGGCTTCCCGCACATGACCGGCCACATCTCGAACCATGCGGCGACCGTCGCCGAGGTGCTGCGCGAGGAGGGCTACACGACGTTCGCCCTCGGGAAGTGGCACCTCACCCCGATGGAGCGCGCGTCGGCGGCGGGTCCGTACGACCAGTGGCCCCTGCAGCGGGGCTTCGACCGGTACTACGGCTTCCTCGACGGCGAGACGGACCAGTTCCACCCCGAGCTCACCTACGACAACCACATGATCGATCCGCCGCGCACGGTCGAGGAGGGGTACCACCTCTCCGAGGACCTCGTCGACAGGGCGATCGAGTTCGTCCACGATTCGAAGTCGATCCGGCCCGACCGGCCCTTCTTCACCTACCTCGCCTTCGGCGCCACCCACGCCCCGCACCAGTCCCCGCCCGAGTACCTCGCCAAGTACCGCGGTCGCTTCGACGAGGGCTGGGACGTCATCCGCGAGCGCTGGTTCGCGAACCAGCAGTCGATGGGCCTGCTGCCCGAGGGTACGCAGCTCGCACCCCGCAACCCGGGGGTCGAGGCCTGGGACGACCTGCCCGACAACCAGCAACGGCTCGCGATCCGCCTGCAGGAGGCCTACGCGGCGTTCCTCGACCACACCGACGCGCAGATCGGCCGGTTCATGGATGCGCTGGAGGCGCTCGGTGAACTCGAGAACACCCTGGTGATCCTCCTCTCCGACAACGGAGCGAGCCAGGAGGGCGGTCCGTTCGGCGTCATGCACGAGATGAAGTTCTTCAACTTCCTCATCGAGACCCCCGACGAGGCGATCCACCGCATCGACGACATCGGCGGACCCCACAGCCACGCGAACTACCCGTGGGGTTGGGCCCAGGCCGGCAACGCGCCGTTCAAGTACTACAAGCAGAACACGCACGAGGGCGGCGTGCACGTGCCGCTCGTCATGCACTGGCCCGCGCGCATCGCCGATGCCGGGGGCCTGCGCGACCAGTTCCACCACGTCAACGACGTGGTGCCGACCATCTACGAGCTGCTCGACATCACGCCGCCCACCTCGTTCCGCGGCCTCGAGCAGATGCCGGTCACCGGCACGTCGATGGCCTACACGCTGGACGACGCCGCAGCCGAGAGCCGCAAGACCGTCCAGTACTTCGAGATGCACGGTCACCGCGGCATCTACCACGAGGGGTGGAAGGCGGTCACCAAGCACGATCCGGGCACGCCCTTCGATGAGGACCGGTGGGAGCTCTACCACGTCGCCGAGGACCGTTCGGAGTGCAACGACCTCGCCGCCGAGATGCCCGAGAAGCTCGCCGAGATGATCGAGATCTGGTGGCGCGAGGCGGAGGAGCACGGCGTGCTCCCGCTCGACGACCGCGGCGTCGAGCTCTTCGGCGCGCGGTTCCGCGAACGGTCCCCGCACCCGACCGACCGGGTGTACCGGTACCGGCCGCCGATGGCCCCGATGCCGGCCCAGGCGAGTGCACCGATCGGCGGTCGCTCCTGGGACCTCGAGGCCTCCATCACCCGCGCCGAGGGACAGGGCGGCGTGCTCTACGCGACCGGCACCGAGAACTCTGGCGCGAGCGTGTTCGTGCAGCGCGACCGACTGGTGTTCGATTACAACTGCTTCGGCGACCACCAGATCGTCGAGTCCTCGATCCCCGTGCCGGTCGGTGCGAGTACGGTCGGCGTGCGGTTCCGACGCATCAAGCGCGACGGCATCGCCACGCTCGTGATCGACGGCGTCGAGTGCGGCACCGTGGGCATCCCGTTCGTGATGAACGTCATCTCGAGCATCGGGCCGAGTGTCGGGTACGACCACGGCTCCCCCGTGAGCGCGCACTACGACGACGAGTTCGCGTTCGAGGGCGGGCTCGACCTCGTCGAGATCCGCATCGCCCACGGACGGGACCACGAGGGGCTCGCCGAGTCCGAGGCGCTCGAGGCCTGGGCCCGCCAGTGACCCGGTGACCACCGGGCTCGTCATCGGCCCCGACGGCCTCGCGCGCTGCGGTTGGGGGGCCGGCGCCGACGGGAGCGCGGGCGCATCGCTCTACCGGGCGTACCACGACGAGGAGTGGGGTCGACCGGTCACCGACGACCGCGGGCTGTTCGAGCGCCTGAGCCTCGAGGGGTTCCAGTCGGGCCTCGCGTGGATCACCATCCTGCGCAAGCGCGATGGTTTCCGCACCGCGTTCGCGCACTTCGACTGGACGACGGTCGCCCGGTACGACGACCGCGACGTCGAACGACTCCTCGCCGACGCCGGCATCGTGCGCCACCGCGGCAAGATCGAAGCGACGATCGGGAACGCGCGCGCCATGCCGGAGGTCATCGCGCGCCACGGCTCCCTCGCCGACCTCGTGTGGGCCCACTCCCCGGCCCACCGACCCGCGCCGCGTCGACTCGCCGACCTCGTCGCGACCAGCACCGAATCGACGGCGCTCGCGAAGGCACTGAAGGCCTGCGGATTCCGGTTCATCGGCCCGACCACGGCCTACGCCGCGATGCAGGCCGTCGGCGTGGTGAACGACCACCTCGTCGGCTGCCACGCGCGTGCGAGCTGCGAGGCCGCGCGTCCCTGACCGATCCGGACGCGCCGGGGCCCCGGCACTCGGCCGGGGCCCCGTTCACGTTCCGATCCGGACCTCGATCAGGCGAGTTCGCTGCAGATCGTGTCCACCATGAGCCGCGTCACCACGTACGGATCGCAGTTGGCGTTCGGACGGCGGTCCTCGAGGTAACCCTTGCGGTCGATCTCGCACTGCCACGGGATGCGGATGGAGGCCCCGCGGTCGGAGACGCCGTACGAGAACTGGTCGTACCGCTGCGTCTCGTGCGCACCGGTGAGCCGGCTCTCGATGTCGTTGCCGTAGTTGGCGATGTGGAGGTCGGCCTTCTTCCCGAGGGCCTCGCAGCCGGCGATGATCTTGTCCCAGCCGCCGTCCTCCCGCATGGCCTTCGTGGAGAAGTTCGTGTGCGCGCCGGCACCGTTCCAGTCGCCCTTCACCGGCTTGGCGTCGAGCGTCACCATCACGTCGAACTCCTCGGCGATGCGGTACAGCAGCCACCGGGAGACCCAGATCTGGTCCGAGGCGTCCAGCGGTCCCAACGGTCCGATCTGGTACTCCCACTGCCCGACCATGACCTCGGCGTTGATGCCGGAGATCTCGAGGCCGGCCTCGAGGCAGGCCTCGGTGTGGGCCTCGACCACGTCGCGACCGAAGATCTCGTCGGCGCCGACCCCGCAGTAGTACCCGCCCTGGGGCGCCGGGAACCCGGTCTCCGGGAAGCCGTAGGGTCGACCGCCCTTGAAGAAGGTGTACTCCTGCTCGATGCCGAACATCGGCTCCTGCGCCGCGTACTTCTCCGCGATCTCGCGGAGGGCGGCCCGGGTGTTCGTCGGGTGCGGCGTGTCGTTGACGAGGTACACCTCGCACATCACGAGCACGTTCGGCTCACCGCGGATCGGGTCCGGGCACATGAACACCGGCTTGAGCACGCAGTCCGACTTGTCACCGGTGGCCTGGTTCGTCGACGAGCCGTCGAAACCCCAGATCGGGAGGTCCGCCACCGAGGCGGGCGCGTCCTTGTGGATGATCTTCGTCTTCGAAC
This sequence comes from Actinomycetota bacterium, assembly GCA_041159995.1. Classification (GTDB taxonomy): domain Bacteria; phylum Actinomycetota; class Acidimicrobiia; order IMCC26256; family IMCC26256; genus IMCC26256. Next base: position 4,285 of record JBEAXD010000017.1, read on the forward strand.
GGATCTTGGCCGTCGGCTCCGTGCCGTCGATCCAGATGTACTCCGCCTGGTAGGCCACTGATCTCTCCTTCACCTGCGTCGGGGGGCGTGCGCCGAATCTAGGCAGCCCCACCGATCCGGGCCCATCCGGCCCCGGGGCCCGGGAACCTCCCGGAACGTCCGAGAGCGTGCCCGCCCGGGTTTTCCCGTCCGTTGCCCGATTGTGAACGGTGTGTGAACGGGGTCCCGGGGGGCTCAGCGGGGCAGGCCGAGGACGCGATCCCCGAGGATGTTGCGCATCACGTTCGAGGTGCCGCCCATGATCGTGTACCCCGGGGCGTAGCAGAGGCCCCGGGTCACCTCGTCCCACAGGAGCGCGTCGGGCCCGAGCACGTGGGCGACGAAGTCGGCCACCCGGGCCTCGTGCTCGGTGCAGAAGCACTTGGTGGCCGCGCTGAATCCGGCCGGGGCCTGCTTGAGCACCTCACGGATGACGAGGATCCGACCGATGCGGTACGCGATCTCGAGGTCGGCGATCCGCTGACGGACGAGCGGGTCGGATCGGTCGGCCCGGGCGACCGCGATCTCGTAGAGCGCCCGGTTCGACACGAGCCGGTCGATGCCGCCCCGCTCGTGCTCGAGCTG
>JBEAXD010000253.1:0-5070 GCA_041159995.1 Actinomycetota bacterium
GGAGTTGACGGATCACGCTGCCGTTCCTTTCGTTGCGAGCATCGTCGGCATCACCGGGCCGCGCCTTGAGCGTCGGGCCGCAGTTCCGGAGCCGAACACGCGTGACCCTCGGCACGCCCGCGCGCCCCGTCGGTCCGTGCTACGCACGCGCCGATCACCGTCGTCGCGCCCGCGGCCCGGGCACTCCGGGCCGCGGCGGTCAGGGTGCTCCCCGTCGTGACCACGTCATCCACGACGAGCACCGGGCCGCGCACCGCGGTCCGTGCGACGAAGCGCGGCCCCTCGAGCCGCTCGGGACGGTCGCGACCGGTCTGCGGACGGGCATCGAGCCGCCGCAGCGTGCTGCGACTCCCGCGACCGAGCGATCGGGCGATCGCGGCGGCGAGGAGCGTCGCGTGGTCGAAGCCCCGGGCCCGGCGGCGGACGTCGGTGGTCGGAGCCCAGGTCACGGTGAGCCCGTCGAACGCCGAGCGGTGGGCGAGCAACGCCGTCACCACGGGCTCGACCAGCCAGTCGATCGCCGACCGCTCGTTCCGGTACTTGCACCGGGCGACGACCTCACGGGTGATCCCCTCGTAGACCCGGCCGACGACGAGCAGATCGAGACCCGACGGCGTCGGCCCCGGCCCACCGGGCCGGGCCGTGGCCGCACAGCGCGGGCACGGGACGATCCCGGAACGGCCGCACGGGCACCGCCCTCCGAGGACGAGCGCCCCGAGGGATGCGCCGTCCGACGATCGCCGCGGGTTCGGGGCGCAGGGTCCGGACATGCGAGGGACCGTACCGAGGGCCTGTGACGGCCTCCCGGTACGGTCCCGTCGCGCGGAGCCGTCGTGAATCCCGGAGGATCAGTACCGGTAGTGCTCGGGCTTGTAGGGGCCCGAGGCCGGGATCCCGAGGTAGTCGGCCTGCTTCTCGGTGAGCTGGGTGAGCTTCACCCCGAGCTTCTCGAGGTGCAGTCGCGCCACCTCCTCATCGAGGTGCTTCGGGAGGGTGTACACCTTGCGCTCGTAGAAGTCCCGGTGCCCGAACAACTCGATCTGGGCGATGACCTGGTTCGTGAACGAGTTCGACATCACGAACGACGGGTGGCCGGTCGCGCACCCGAGGTTCAGGAGCCGACCCTCGGCGAGCACGATGATCGAGTGCCCGTCCGGGAACACCCACTCGTCCACCTGGGGCTTGATGTTCACCCGCTCGATGCCCGGGTACTTCGCGAGCCCGGCCATGTCGATCTCGGTGTCGAAGTGCCCGATGTTGCCGACGATCGCGTTGTGCTTCATCCGGGCCATGTGGTCGACCGTGATGACGTCGCAGTTGCCGGTCGTCGTGATGAACACGTCGGCCGTCTCGACCACGTCCTCGAGCGTCGTGACCTGGTAGCCCTCCATCGCGGCCTGCAGCGCGCAGATCGGGTCGATCTCGGTGATGATCACCCGAGCGCCCTGCCCCTTGAGGGACTGCGCCGAGCCCTTGCCGACGTCGCCGTACCCGGCGACCACGCAGACCTTGCCCGAGAGCATGACGTCGGTGGCCCGGGCGATCCCGTCCACGAGCGAGTGCCGGCAGCCGTAGAGGTTGTCGAACTTCGACTTCGTGACGGAGTCGTTCACGTTGATCGCCGGGAACAGGAGCTTGCCGGCCTCCTGCATCTGGTACAGGCGGTGGACACCGGTCGTGGTCTCCTCCGTCACACCGACGACCTCCGCCGCCACGCCGTGCCAGCGCTGCGGCTCCTCGGCGAGGATGCGTCCGAGCAGCGCGAGGACCACCGCGTACTCCTCGTTGTCCGCGGTCGACGGGTCCGGCACCTTCCCGGCCTTCTCGAACTCGACGCCCTTGTGGATGAGGAGCGTCGCGTCGCCGCCGTCGTCGAGGAGCATGTTCGGTCCGGAACCGCCGGGCCAGGACAGCGCACGGTCGGTGCACCACCAGTACTCCTCGAGGGTCTCGCCCTTCCACGCGAACACCGGCACCCCGATCGGCGCGTCGACGGAACCGCCGCGGCCGACCGCGACGGCCGCAGCCGCGTGGTCCTGGGTCGAGAAGATGTTGCAGGAGGCCCAGCGCACCTCGGCACCGAGATCGACGAGCGTCTCGATGAGCACGGCGGTCTGGATCGTCATGTGCAGTGAGCCGGTGATGCGGGCCCCGGCGAGCGGCCGGGATGCGCCGTAGCGCTCGCGCAGGGCGACGAGGCCGGGCATCTCGTGCTCGGCCAGTTCGATCTCCTTGCGGCCGAAGTCGGCCAAGGAGAGGTCCGCGACCCGGAAGTCGTCGGCGGTCAGCACGCGGGGCGTGGGAACGGTGGTGGTCATGTGGGCTGTCTCCATGTGGAAGGGCACGCGGCACACCTCCGGAGGAGGCGTCGACGTGCGATTCGGATGGAGTCGGCCCGGATCACCGGGTGACAGCCACATGGGGCCCGACCAGGACCCGGACATTACCCCCTCGCAGCGCCCAGGATTCCCTTCAGCGTCGCGATCGCATCGATCGGTCCCGGGTCGACCCCTCGGTCGGCCGCGAGGTGGACCGAGGTCCAGTCCCCCACGTACATGAGGTCGAGGAGCTGGGCCAGACGGCCCTCCCCGGCCGCCGCCACGGGGATCACCTGGTGCACCGCCTCGTCGATGATGTCGCGCGTCACATCGATGCGCGGCCCCAGCCGTTCGTGCTCGTGGTCGTGCCGGAGTTCGACGATGGAGATGAGCTGTCGGGTCACGTCACCGTGCTGGCCCCAGCCGCAGATCTCGTTGTGGTCGAGCTCCGGATACGCCGCCCAGAACGCGGGGGCCTTGGCGTTCTCGTTGATGTCGCACTTCCAGCGCATCGCCGCCACCCCGCCGATGGCGCCCCCGCCGTAGATGAGCGGGATCGTGCCGTCGATGCGGCGAGCCACCTCCCGGGCGACGTTCGCCGGCGCGGAGACCTCGCGGGTGCTCACATCACGTCGACGCCCCAGTTGCTCGATCGCACCGGTGATCCAGGCCTCGGTGTCGGCGAGGAGCCCGATCGCACCGAGGGTTCCGAGGATCGGCGCGATGAGCGTGCCGATCGCCGCCCGCGGCATGTACCCGGTCGGGCAGGGGACGTGGAGCGCGCCCGCGTCCGCCGCGAGACGGGCGAGTGCTCCACCGCTCGACACCGCGACGACCTGCGCACCGGCTTCGATCGCGCCCCTCGCCATCGAGACCGTCTCCTCCGTGTCACCGGAGTACGACACCGCGAACACCAGCGTGCGCGGACCGATGTAGGCGGGGGTGCGCATCTGCTTGTGCACCGCCACCGGCAGGCAGAGGTCGCCCGAGGCCGCCGCCGCGAGCACATCGCCCGAGATCCCACTGCCACCCATGCCGAGCACGGCGATGCTCGTGAGGTCGGCGGCGCGGGGCAGGGCCGCACCGGCGAGGGCCTCGGCCGTGGCGGACCGGGCCGCGGCGAGCTGCTCCGGGAGGCCGCTGACCGCGTCGACGAATCCGAGCGTGTCGAGCATCAGGCCTCGAAGGTCGGGCGGATGCCCTCGGCCTCGGCCCGGGCGAGCAGGCGGGCGAGCTCGGCGTCGTCGAGGGCCTCGGCCTCATCGACGAGCATGATCGGGATGTCCTCGCGCACCGTGTACCGGCGGGCGAGGCGCGGGTTCACGAGTGAACCCTCGTCGGCGAAGTAGAGCAGCGGTCCCTTGTCCTCCGGACAGGCGAGGATCTCGAGGAGCTTCGGGTCGAGGGCCATGGTTCTCCTTGGGTTCGGTCAGGCCTCGCCCCGCACGAGGGCGAGGACCTCGGCGGTGCGGGCCGCGCAGGCCGCCGGATCGGCGGCCTCGAGGTTGAGGCGGAGGAGCGGTTCGGTGTTGCTCGGCCGGAGGTTGAACCACCAGTCACCGCAGTCGACGGTGAGGCCGTCGAGTCGGTCCTGGTCGGCGTCACCGTAGGCGGACGCGATCCGATCGATGACGGCGTGGGGGTCGGCCACCGTCGAGTTGATCTCCCCCGAGGCCGCGTAGCGCTCGAACGGCCGACGCAGCACGGAGAGCGGCTCGGAACTGCGACTCAGCTGCTCCAGCACCACCATGGCCGCGATGAGCCCGGAGTCGGCGCGCCAGTTGTCGCGGAAGTAGTAGTGACCCGAGTGCTCGCCACCGAAGACGGCGCCCGTCTCGGCCATGACCTGCTTGATGAACGAGTGGCCGACGCGGGTGCGGACGGGCTCGGCCCCCATCTCGCGCACGACCTCGGGCACGGCCTTCGAGCAGATGAGGTTGTGCACCACCGTCTCACCGGGACCCGTGCGTTCGAGGATGCCGTGGGCGACCATCGCCGTGGTGAGCGATCCCGACACCGGTTCCGCCCGATCGTCGACGAGGAACACCCGGTCCGCGTCCCCGTCGAAGGCGAGCCCGATGTCGGCGCCGTGCTCGAGGACCGCCCGTCGGAGATCGGCGAGGTTCTCCGGCTGGATCGGGTCGGCCGGGTGGTTCGGGAAGGTGCCGTCGAGTTCCGGGTACAGGATCGTCAACTCGAACGGGAGGGCCTCGAACACCGCGGGGACGACGAGGCCACCCATGCCGTTCGCGGTGTCGGCGACGACGCGCAACGGGCGGAGGGCACCCGCGTCGGCGAGGAACGAGCGCACGTGCGCGGCGAACTCGTCGAGCAGGCCGCGCTGGGTGACCTGACCCGGCTCCTCGGCCCGCTCGAGCAGATCGGCCGCGACGGCCTCCTTGATCTGGAGCAGCCCGGTCGCCTCGCCGATCGGCGCCGCGCCGGCCCGGCACATCTTGATGCCGTTGTACTGGGCCGGATTGTGGCTGGCCGTGAACTGGACCGCCGGCGCATCGAGGAGCCCGCTCGCGAAGTACACCATGTCGGTCGAGGAGAGCCCGATGTCCACGACGTCGGCCCCGGCCATGACCGCTCCCTCGATGAAGGAGCGGGACAAGGGCACCGAGGACGGCCGCATGTCGTGACCGACGACCACGGTGGACGCGCCGGTGAACCGGACGAACGCGTTGCCGATCCGGCGGGCGATCGACTCGTCGATCTCCTCGGGGTAGAGGCCGCGGACGTCGTAGGC
>JBEAXD010000107.1:0-3332 GCA_041159995.1 Actinomycetota bacterium
GCTCGGCCACGACGCGACCGCGCCGGGCCCGGACCTCAGCCGCCACCACGGCACGGCGTCGTACGCCGGCGTCGAGCGCGACGGCGAGCCGCGTCCGACCGGGGACGACGAGACCCTGGAACTCGTTCGGCGCCTCGTTCCCGGTGTCGGTGGCGAACGACAGGTCCACGACGGCGTCACCCGGGAACGGGTTGAACAGCCACAGGGTGAGGTTCGAACCGAGCACGGTCGACCCGCCACCGAAGAACCACCGATCGGACCCGCCCCGGGCGCACGCTCCCGCCGCGGTGTCACCGTTGCCTCGCAGCAGGTGCGACACGACGATCGGCGCCCCGCGACCCTCGACGATCACCCCGGGATTCGCGCTCGCCACGAGGTCGGCGACCCGGACGCGCACCTCGGCCGCAGGAGCGAGGCTGAGTTCGCGGACGGCCGGTGCGATCGGCACACCGGCCGGATCGGTGCCGGTGAGGACGCTGATGCGGACTCGGGCCCGCTCGCCCCGCTGCGACCCGGCGTTGGCGACGACCACGGTCTCGTCGGCCGCGCCACCCGGCTGCGACGTCCCGGCGGCGCAGAACCAGGTCGTCGTCGGGTCCGAGGTCCGGACGACCGCGGCCGCCGGGTGGATCCCGGCTGCGGGCGGGTCGGTCGGTCGCAGGAGCTCGGCGACGAGCACGAGCACCGCGAGCAGCACGAGCGCGAGCGCCGCACTCCGGCGGAACCGTCGCTGCCGGCCCGCGGCGCGCGCGGTCAGCCCGGCGGTCATGCGTCACCCCCGGTCCCGACCGCACCGCCGGCCCGCACCGCGCCGGGCACCGGCGCACCGTCGGTCGGGCCTCCACCGGGAACCGGAGCGTCGACGCCGCGTCGGACCCGGCGCGGGCGATCCGAACGCCACAGCGCGCACGCGCCGACGATCACACCGATCTGCAACGCGACCGCGGGCCAGCGCAACCACTGCCACGCGAACTCGAAGCGGACCGGACCCGCGGTCGGGAGTCGGTAGCCGTTGGTCCAGCCCTCGACCCGATCGTGATCCAGCGCGGCCTGCGGCGACCCACCACGGGCCCGCCACGCGCCCGAGTACGGCACCGCGAGGGTCACGCGGCCCGCGGGGTTGTCGGCGTCGCCGCGGGCCGCGACCGGGGCACCCCCGTCGGTGGGCGTCACCGCACGTACCGGCCGCCAGGGCTCCACCTCGTAGAGGGTGAGCCCGTCACGGGTCTCGAGGCGCACGAGGTCGAGCTGGTCGGCGAGGGTTCCGATGAGGTCGTCGGGAGCCGCGCGCACGGGCCGCTGGTCCGGGCCCGGCGTCTCCGGTACCGCGATGAACCGGAACCCCATCGGGCCGACCATCGCACCGATGCGGTTGGTCGCCCGGGCGCGGAGCGCGTCCACCGCTGCGGTGACCCGAGCCTGCGCGCCGCGGGCCGGGGTCGGGACGAGCACGCGGGCGTCGCCGATCCCGTTGGCGGTCACGCCGTACGCGACTGCGCCGCGCCGACCCGGGTCGAGCGGGAGGAGGGTCGCGTCACCGAGCCAGAGCACTCGGAAGTCACCGGCACTCGCCCGCCCCTCCATCCACGAGAGCTCGTCGGCCCACGTGTCGGCCGGTGCACCCCACCGACCGCCGACGGTGTCGGCCGCGAACGCCAGTGCCGGGACGACGAGCGAACCGGCGGCCACCACCACCGCGACCTGACGCCACCCGAAGCCCCGCCGATCGAGGTCGGCCGCGAACGCCGCCGCCCCGAGCCCGACCGCGACGGCGAGGCCCACCGCCGCCGGGACGAGCAGCCCCTCGCGCACGGGGACCGACCAGTCGGGTGCGAACCGTCCGGGGATCCACGCCGCCGCGTACCCCAGCACCATGAGCGCCCAGGCCCGCACGGCCCACACGAAGCGAGGCCCGGACGCGATGAGCAGCACCACGAACGCGACCCCGAGCAGCACCCAGATCGCAGGACCCGCACCGGCCGGTCCCGTGCGGAGCCGCAGGATGTCGACGACGCGCAGGTGTCCGGAGTACGCGAAGCCGAGGGTTGCGCCGTCGTGCAGTCCGATGAGCACGAGCGGCCACGGCAGCAGCAGCACGAGCGCGCCGGCCGACGCGAGGAACGAGGGGCGCCATCCGAGCGTCGCGCCGCCCGATCGGGTGAAGGGTGCCGCGATCGTGACCGCCGCCGCCACCGCCAGCGGGAACAGCAGCGCCGGGGGCCACCAGACCGCCGCGAACGCGGTGAGCGCAGCGACCGCGACGAGACGGCGCCGCGGTCGACGCGGGGCCTCGAGGAGACCCGCGAGGCGGGCGATCCCGAGCACGATGGCCGGCGCCACCGCGTAGAGGACGAGCGGACCGAGGCGACCCGCAGCGATCGCGTTGCGGGGCAGCGGGAGCACCCCGTAGGCGAGACCGGTGACGACGGCCGCGCTCCCCGGGCCGGCGACGGCCCGCCCCAGGCGCCACGCCGCGAGTACCCCGACGGGCATCGCGGCGACGATCAGCAGCGTGCGGGCGAGACCGGTCGCGCCGAACAGGAGCGAGCCGAGCCCCGAGATGACGACGAGCAGCGGCGGCTGCTGGGTGCTCGCCCCGAGCAGTGAATCGCGCCAACCGCTCGTGAACGTCGAGAGGGCCTCCCCCACGCCGGGCCACACCCGGAACTGGCCGACCTGGGGCACCGAGCCGAGGAGCAGTCCGCGCGATCCGATCGCGACGAGGAACGTGAAGACGAGCACCGCGATCCCGACCGGCTCGCGCACGCGTTCCGCGGCGACGTCGGTGATCGTGCGACCCGCGGCCGACAACCCGCGCAACCGGTCGTCGGCGTGGAGCGTCCCGTTCATGAACCGCTTCACCCGCGACGAACCGCGACTCTGGAGGTACCGGAGGTCCCCGTCGTGCACCCGGCGGTGGGACTGCGCGGCGCGCCGGGCCGGTCGGGCCGCCGGGATCGACCGCAGCGCACGCCACCACCCGCCGAGGACCGCGCCGGCGCGGCGTCGGTGGCCCGTGAGGAGGGCGGCGAGCGCCTCGAGCACGGCGAGAACGAGCGCGAGCGGGAGCATCCACGACAGGCTCAGCCCACCCGCCGAGGTCAGCATGGCCCGGTGCCGGGCGGCCTCGACCTCGACCGCGGGCGCGGCGAGCACGTCGCGCAGTGCGTCGTCGAGGTGGTGCCGCACCCGCGCGTCGGGGGCGACCATGATCCGGGCGCCGGCGATCCGGGCCCGCCACCCGAGGTCCACGTCCTCGGCCCCCGGCGCGGCGTCGGGGTCGAACCCGCCGATCTCCGCGAACAGGTCGGCGCGGACGAGCATCGCCACTC
>JBEAXD010000128.1:0-5862 GCA_041159995.1 Actinomycetota bacterium
GCCCGGACCTCGAGGAGCAGGCGAAGCTCGCCGATCTCCTCGACCTGTCGAGCATCGGCGTGCGCCTCACCGAGGAGTTCCAGCTCGAGCCCGAGCAGAGCACCTCGGCGATCATCGTCCCGCACCCCGAGGCGAAGTACTTCATCGTCTGAGGGCCCCCGCCCCGCCGGGGACGCGGGCCGCCCGGCGCGTCAGACCGTGCGACAGGCGAGCAGCGGGTTCACGCCACCACCGATGTTGATGGCGTACACGCAGACCTGGCTACCGGTCGCGGCGAGCGTCGTGTCGACGCCGTGGAGATCGCCGTACCCGAAGATCGCGCCCACGTCGGGGCGGGACGCGTTCGCGGTGATGACGCCCCGGAACGTGCCGTCGACGTAGACGTGCAGCGACACCGGATCGGTCGAATCGGGATCGATCACCCAGCCGGCCACGCGGATGCCGCCCGCCACCTTCGTGATCGACTCCATGATCCCGAAGGGCTGGGTACCCACCGTGACGGTGCGGCAGCCCAGGAGCGGGTTCACCCCGCCGAACCCGTTGTTGATCGCGTAGGCGCAGTACTGCACCGGGCCGGTGGCGGTGACGGGCACGGTGACCTCGTACCCGTGGTTCGGGCCCCAGGCCGGGAAGAAGGCCCCGAGGTCCGGACGATCGCCGTTCGCGGTCGTCGCCCCCACGTAGCGGCCGTTCGCGTAGATGTGGACGTCGACCGGACCGGCCGTATCGGCGTCGAGGGCCCACCCGCGTACGCGGACACCGCCCGGGACCCGCACCGCCGCGTCGACGGTCCCGACCGGCACGGGACCGAGCAGGTTCGAACAACCCATGAGCGGGTTCGTCGTGCCGAACCCGATGTTGATCGCGTACAGGCAGGTCTGACCGCCGGGGAGGGGAACGGTCGCGTCGAAGCCGTGCGCGTCCCCGTAGCCCGGGAAGAACTGCGAGAAGTTGGGCCGGACCCGGTCGGCGAGGATCGGCACCCCCACCCCGCCGGCGTAGATGTGGACCGGCACCGGGTCGGCGGAGTCGGGGTCGATCGCCCAACCGACCACGCGGACCCCGCCGGGCACGCGGGTGATCGACTCGATGGCGGAGAGCGGAGCGGGACCGACCAGGTTCTGACACCCGAGGAGGCGGACCGGCGCACCGGGCCCGACGTTCACGACGTACACGCAGACGGAACCACCACCGACCGGGACGACCGCGTCGAACCCGTGGTTCGCACCGTACGGCGGGTAGGCCGCACCGATGTCGGCGCGGGGCGATCCGGCCGGGATCGCGGCACCGAGCGCGCCGTCCTTCGTGACGAGGATGGTGGCCGCGCCGGCGGTGTCGGGGTCGAGACCCCAGCCCGTGATGCGCACGCCGCCCGGCGCCCGGCCGATCGAGTCGAGGGCACCCACGGGATCCGGACCCGGGATCGTGCCGCAGCCGAGCGGGGTGTCGCGCGAACCGACGCCGACGTTCACGCCGAACGCACAGACCGTGCCGCCCGTGTTCACGCCGACGACCGCGTCGAAGCCGTGGTAGGCGCCCCAGCGGAAGACGGCGTCCACGTCGGGCCGGTAGCCGTTGGCGACCACCGTCGCGATCGGAGTGCCGTTGAGCGTGATCCGCACGTTGATGGCGTCGGGCGTCGAGATGTCGAACGCCCAGCCCCCGATGTGGACGCCACCGGGCACGCGCTCGACGAGGTCCGTGCGGCCGGCCGGATCGGCTCCGGCCTTGGCGATCGTGGGGATCCCGTTCCACGTGAGGATGCGCTCGTACACGCTCAGGACGGTGGTGAAGTAGTTCGTCGCGGTGGCCCAGTTGCCGCTCCCCATCTGGTTCCAGGTGGGGGCACGGCCCTTCGCGAAGAAGGTGTCGAAGTTGTAGATCGCCAGCGCCGGGTCGTAGGTCACGACGCCGTTCACGATCCGGCGGCCGTACCACTCGACCACGGGTGGCGTCGGGAGGTTGACGGCCCGGGAGGTGATGTCGGCGTAGTTGCGCAGGTGCTGCACCTGGGCCCGCACTCCGGTCCGGGCGTTCGGGAACGGACGCCCGGAGTTGCACGTGTCGCACGCGCCCATGCCCGCGAAGTTGTAATCGGTCGGCTTGACCATCGAGCCGACGAAGCCGAAGTACCCGGTCTCCACGACGGACTGCGCGAACGCGAGGTCACCGCGGATGTTCACGCCGACGCCCTCGTCCACGAAGTACGAGGCGAGGGACTCGGGGGTCTCGCCGGGGACGTTGAACGTTCGCCCGGTCGACCGGAACCACGCCGCGAGCTGGGCGGCGGAGAGGACCGGCGGTCCCATCATCGGCACGGTGACCGACGAGTCGGCCGCCGCGGTGCGCGTCACGGTCGGCGCGGCCACGAGGACACCCGCCAGGAGCGACCCGAGCAGCAGGACCGACGCGGCCGCCGCGCCGAGGCGGCGACGGGGCGATGCGGAACGGGTGCGGCGGTCCATGAGGGCTCGGTGTCTCGTCAGGGTGTGTGTGGTGTTGAGGGTGTGGCTGATGAGGCTACGGCGTCCCGGCCCCGAGGAGGGGGCAATCCGGGGTCGGCGCCCGCAGCGCCCCATCGGTATCGGCAGGCCGGGGCCCGCGGCTGGAGTGATTCTCCCCCACTGCGCGCCCGGCGGGCGGTCGGGACCCGCCAACCGACGGGCCACCGGTCCGCCGCGCCTAGCCTGCAGCCCGATGAAGGGCCTGATCCTCGCCGGGGGCGCCGGTACCCGCCTGCGTCCCATCACCCATACGAGCGCCAAGCAGCTCGTCCCGATCGCCAACAAGCCGATCCTGTTCTACGGGATCGAGGACATGGCCGCGGCCGGGATCCGGGAGATCGGGATCATCATCGGGGACACCGGCGATGAGATCCGGGCCGCCGTCGGCGACGGCTCCCGCTGGGGCATCGAGGTCACCTACATCCCCCAGGACGCCCCGCTCGGCCTCGCCCACTGCGTCCTCATCGCCGCCGAGTTCCTCGGCGACGACGACTTCGTGATGTACCTCGGGGACAACATGCTCGAGCAGGACCTCACGGACTTCGTGGCCAACTTCGAGGCGGCCCGGGACGCGGGCGGACCGGACGCCCCGGCCGCCCAGATCCTCCTGGCCCACGTCGAGGATCCCCGCCAGTTCGGCGTGGCCGACATCTCCGACGACGGCCACATCGTGGGCCTCGTCGAGAAGCCCGAGAACCCGCCCTCGGACCTCGCCCTCGTCGGCGTGTACCTGTTCGACCCCACGATCCTCACCGCAGTGCGCAGCATCCGGCCGAGTGCCCGCGGCGAGCTCGAGATCACCGACGCCATCCAGTGGCTCGTCGAGCAGGGCCACAAGGTCCGCCACGAGGTCCTGCGCGGATGGTGGATCGACACGGGCAAGAAGGATCCGCTGCTCGAGTGCAACCGGCTCGTCCTCGAGATCCTCGAGGCCGGCAACGAGGGCGACGTCGATGAAGCCTCGACGATCGAGGGCCGGGTACGCATCGAGGCCGGCGCCCGCATCGTGAACTCGCGGGTCCGGGGTCCGGCGGTCATCGGCGCGGGGACCCTCGTCGAGAACTCGTACATCGGCCCGTTCTCCTCCGTGGCCGCGGACTGCGAGATCGTCGATTCCGAACTCGACCACTCGGTGGTGCTCGGTGCGGCCCGGATCATCGGGATCCACCGGCTCACCGACTCCCTCATCGGCCGCGATGTGCAGGTGGTGCGCTCCGAGCAGCGCCCCCGCGCGCTGCGCCTCATGCTCGGCGACGACTCGAAGGTGGAACTGGACTGACATGGCGACCGTGACCGAATCCGACGTCATCAGGGGCGTCTACCTCGTCGATCCCGTCGTGCACGGCGACGACCGCGGGTACTTCGTGGAGACGTACCGGCGCCAGTGGTTCCCCGAGGGCCGCGAGATGATCCAGGGCAACCGGGGCGACCGGCAGGCCGGGTGCATCGTCGGACTCCACTACCACCTGCACCAGGCCGACTACTGGTACGTCCCCTACGGGCGGGCCCGGGTGGTGCTCCACGATCTGCGGGCCGGCGGTCCCACGGACGGCGCCACCCTCTGCCTCGACCTCGGTCGCCGGGAGGACGGCAGCCACGATCACGGCGGCATCTTCATCCCGCCGGGCGTCGCCCACGGGTTCGCATCCCTCACGGACATGACGATCACGTACCTCGTCGACGGGTACTACAACCCGCAGGACGAGTGCGGTGTGGCCTGGGACGACCCCGCGATCGCCGCCGACTGGGGTGTGTCCGACCCGATCCTCTCGAAGCGCGACCAGGAGAACCCACGTCGCGACGAGATCGAACCCCGCCTCCGCCCCGCGTGGGCGATGCGCACCTGACCCGAGGGAGACCATGCGCCTCTTCGTCACCGGCGGAGCCGGTTTCATCGGCTCGAACTACGTCCGTCACGTCCTCGCCACCTCGGACGACGAGGTGACGGTCTTCGACGCCCTCACCTACGCCGGCAACCTCGAGACCCTCCAGGACCTGCAGGGGAACCCGCGCTTCTCCTTCGTCAAGGGCGACATCACCGACCGCGAGGCGGTGGGCGCGGCGATGCCCGGTCACGACATGGTCGTGCACTTCGCGGCCGAGAGCCACGTGGATCGATCGATCGTCGACCCCGACGCGTTCGTGAAGACGAACTGCGACGGGACCAACGTCATGTGCGACATCGCCCGGCGGGTGGGCGTCGAACGGTTCCTCCACATCTCGACCGACGAGGTCTACGGCTCGATCGACGAGGGCTCGTTCTCCGAGACCGATCCCCTCGGCCCGCGGTCGCCGTACTCCGCATCGAAGGCGGGATCCGACCTCATCGCGCTCGCCTACCACGACACCTACGACCTGCCGGTCATCGTCACCCGATCGTCGAACAACTTCGGACCGTGGCAGTACCCCGAGAAGGTCATCCCGCTGTTCACCACGAACCTGCTCGACGGCCACCGGGTCCCGCTCTACGGCGACGGCCTCAACGTGCGGGACTGGTGCTTCGTCGAGGACAACTGCGCCGGCGTCGACACGGTGCTGCGCAAGGGCGCGATCGGCGAGATCTACAACATCGGCGCGGGCAACGAGGAGCCGAACCGGTTCCTCACCGACTCGATCCTGGAGATCCTCGGGTTCGGCGAGGAGATGATCGAGTACGTCGAGGATCGCCTCGGCCACGACCGTCGCTACTCGATCGACTGCTCGAAGGCCCGCGCGCTCGGCTGGGCCCCGCAGCGCGAGTTCCGCGAGGCCCTCGAGGCCACCGTCGCGTGGTACCGGGACAACCGGTGGTGGTGGGAGCCCCTCAAGGCGAAGCAGGGCTGATGCGCGTCCTCGTCACCGGCGCGGGCGGGATGCTCGGCCACGAACTCGTCGACACCTTCGGCGACCACGAGGTGACGGGCACCACGCACGCCCAGCTCGACGTCACCGACCGCGCCGCGGTCCTCGAGTGCTTCGACGCGCTGCGTCCCGACGTCGTCCTGCACGGCGCGGCGTGGACCGCGGTCGATGCGTGCGAGACCGACCCGGATCGGGCCTGGGCCGTCAACGCCCTCGGCACGCGCCACATCACCGAGGCCGCACGTCGCAACCGCACCCGGGTCGTCTACTTCTCGACCGACTACGTCTTCGACGGCACGAAGGACTCCCCCTACGTCGAATGGGACGAGCCCGCGCCCCGCTCGGCCTACGGCCGATCCAAGCTCGCCGGGGAGCGCGAGTGCGACGACGACGCCACGATCCTGCGGATCTCCTGGGTCTGCGGGTTCCACGGGGCCAACATGGTCAAGACGATCCTGCGGCTCGCGGCCGAACACCCGACCCTCGCGTTCGTCGACGACCAGATCGGGCACCCGAC
>JBEAXD010000143.1:0-5987 GCA_041159995.1 Actinomycetota bacterium
TCACCGAGGAGCACCTCGCGGCGATCGACGCCCGTGAGGGCGAGATCCACGCGTTCAACCTCGTCACGCGGGACGAGGCGCTCGCCGCGGCCGACGCGGTCGATGCCGCGGTGGCCCGGGGTGAGGACCCCGGTCCACTCGCCGGGGTGCCGGTCGCGCTCAAGGACAACCTCTGCACCCGTGGGGTGCCGACCACCTGCTCCTCGCGCATCCTCGAGGGCTGGCGGCCGCCCTACGACGCCACGGTGGTCGAACGGGTCCGTGCGGCCGGTGGCATCCCGGTCGGCAAGACCAACCTCGACGAGTTCGCGATGGGCTCCTCCACGGAGAACTCCGCGTTCGGCCCGACCCGCAACCCGCGCGACACCTCGCGGGTACCGGGTGGTTCGAGCGGCGGGTCGGCGGCCGCGGTGGCGGCGGGTTTCGCCCCGCTCGCGCTCGGGTCCGATACGGGAGGCTCGATCCGTCAGCCCGCAGCGCTCTGCGGCGTCGTCGGCGTGAAGCCCACCTACGGAGCGGTGTCGCGCTACGGGCTGGTCGCGTTCGCCTCCAGCCTCGATCAGATCGGACCGTTCGCCACGACCGTCGACGATGCGGCGCTCCTCCTCGACGTGATCTCGGGCCACGACCGACGGGACTCCACCTCGATCGACGCGCCCCCGACCGCGCTGCTCGGGGCCGGCAGCGACGTCGCCGGCCTGCGGGTCGGGATCGCGTCCGAACTCACCGACGCCGACGGGATCGCCCCCGAGGTCCGGGTCGCGGTGGAGCGGGCCGCCGCCGCGCTCGAGGCCGCCGGGGCCAGCGTCGAACGCGTCTCGGTGCCGAGCACGGTCTACGGCCTCTCGGCGTACTACCTCATCGCACCGGCGGAGGCCTCGAGCAACCTCGCCCGGTACGACGGCGTGCGCTACGGCCTCCGGGTGGACGGGGCCGACGTCGAGGAGATGAACGCGGCGACCCGTGACGCCGGGTTCGGCGCCGAGGTGAAGCGCCGGATCATGCTCGGCACGTACGCCCTCAGCGCCGGGTACTACGACGCGTACTACGGGCAGGCCCAGCGGGTGCGCACGCTCATCATGCGAGACTTCGCCGCCGCCTACGAGCGGTGCGACGTCCTCCTGTCGCCGACGGCACCCACCACCGCGTTCGCCTTCGGGGCCAAGACCGAGGACCCGCTCGCGATGTACCTGTCCGACATCTGCACGATTCCCACCAACCTGGCGGGCCACCCGGCGATGAGCGTGCCGTTCGGAGTCGGCGCGGACGGCCTGCCGATCGGCGTGCAGGTGCTCGCGCCGGCGCTCGGAGAGACCACGATGTTCCGGGCCGCCCGGGTCGTCGAGGCCGCAGGGGTGGCGTCGTGAGCGCGTACGAGACCGTGATCGGGCTCGAGGTGCACGTCGAGCTCTCCACCGCGACCAAGTTGTTCTGCGGCTGCGCGAACGAGTTCGGGGCGGAGCCGAACACGAACGTCTGTCCGGTGTGCCTCGGACTCCCGGGATCGCTGCCGGTGCTCAACGAGCGGGTCGTGGAGTACGCGCTGCGGATCGGCGAGGCGCTGCACTTCGACGTGCCGGCCCGCTCGATCTTCCACCGCAAGAACTACTTCTACCCGGACATGCCGAAGGACTTCCAGACCTCGCAGTACGACGAGCCCATCTGCACCGACGGCTGGATCGAGGTCGACGGCGTACGCGTCGGCATCGAGCGAGCGCACATGGAGGAGGACACCGGCAAGAGCACGCACGTCGGCGGTGGCGGTCGGATCCACGACGCCGACCACTCGCTCGTCGACTACAACCGCGCCGGCGTCCCCCTCATGGAGATCGTGAGTCGACCCGAGATCACCTCGGCCGACCAGGCACGCGGGTACGTCACCGAGCTGCGCGCCGTCCTGTTGGCGATCGGTGTGTCCGACGTCAAGATGGAGGAGGGATCGATGCGCGTCGATGCCAACGTCTCCATCCGCCCCGTGGGCGCGACCGAACTCGGGACGAAGGTCGAGATCAAGAACATGAACTCGATCCGGTCCCTCGGTCGGGCGATCGAGTACGAGATCGAACGGCAGACCCTGGCCACCGAGGCCGGGACGCGCATCGTGCAGGAGACCCGACACTGGGACGAGGAGTCCGGGGTGACCCACGGCATGCGCTCCAAGGAGGGGTCCTCCGATTACCGGTACTTCCCGGAGCCCGACCTCGTGCCGGTCGCGCCGACCGCCGAGATGCGCGCCGCGGCGATCGCTGCGGTCCCGGAACTGCCGGCCGCCCAGCGGGCACGCATCGTGGAGGAGTGGGGGATCTCGGAGCACGATGCCCGCGTGCTCGTCGCCACGCCGGGCCTCGCGGCGTACGCGCAGGGCGCGGTCGACGCGCTCGCCGCCGGGACCGCCAAGGACGTCGTGAACTGGGCGACCGGCGAACTGCTCGCGCACGGCAACGAGACGGGGACCGAGCCCGCAGGCTGGGCCCTCGATCCGGCCGGCCTCGCCGAGCTCGTCGGTCTCGTCGCCGAGGGCGCGATCTCACGCTCCCAGGCCAAGGAGGTCCTGGCCGGTGCGCTCGCGGGTGAGGGCTCGCCGCGTGCGGTGGCCGACGCGCGCGGGCTCGCCCAGGTCTCCGACGAGGGCGCGCTCGGCTCGATCATCGACGCAGTGCTGGCTGCGAACGCCGAGGCCGTGACCGAGTACCGCAGCGGTGACGACAAGGCCCGCAAGAAGAAGCGCGGCTTCCTCATGGGCGAGGCGATGAAGGCCTCGAAGGGGCAGGGCAACCCGCAACTGCTCAACCGACTGCTCGACGAGAAGCTGGGCTGAGGCGTCGATGGCGATGCGGCCGAGTGACGAGACCGGGGTCGAGCGGATCCTCGTCGTGAGCGCGCACCCCGATGACGTCGACTTCGGCGCCGCCGGTTCGGTCGCGACCTGGACCGACGCGGGCATCCACGTGGCGTACTGCCTGGTCACCGACGGGGACGCGGGGGGATCCGACAACACGATCACCCGGGCGCGCATGGCCGAGATCCGCCGGGCCGAGCAGACCGCGGCCGCGGCCACGGTCGGGGTCCACGAACTCCACTTCCTCGGGTACCCCGACGGTCGGGTGACCGCGTCCCTGGATCTTCGCCGCGACCTGTCACGGGTGATCCGGAGGGTCCGTCCGGACCGGGTGTGCGTGCAGTCGCCCGAGCGCCGCTGGGACCGCATCTACGCGAGCCACCCCGACCACCTGGCCGCCGGCGAGGCCGCGCTCGCCGCCGTCTACCCGGACGCCCGCAACGAGTTCGCCCACCCGGAACTGCTCGCCGAGGGGTTCGCCCCGTGGACGGCTCGCGAGGTCTACGTGATCGGCCATCCGCAGGCCGACGTGCACGTGGACATCACGGCGCAGATCGACCGGAAGATCGCAGCGCTGCTCGCGCACGAGAGCCAGCACGCCGATCCGGTGCGGACCGAGGAGCTCGTGCGCGTGTGGTCGGAGGTCACGGCCCAGGCCGCCGGGTTGCCCGAGGGCCGACGCGCCGAGGCCTTCCTCCGCGTCGACACCGCCTGATCCGCTCGGTCGAGCCGGACGACGCGCCCGGGTCAGCCCGCGTGGATCGCCGGGACCACCTCGCGCCATGCGGCCGGGTCGGTCTCGTACGGCGCGTTCACCGACACCCGGTC
The DNA here is from genome assembly GCA_041159995.1 of Actinomycetota bacterium. Taxonomy (GTDB): domain Bacteria; phylum Actinomycetota; class Acidimicrobiia; order IMCC26256; family IMCC26256; genus IMCC26256. The sequence continues at coordinate 3,668 of JBEAXD010000143.1, forward strand.
CACGAGGTCGCCGACCCGCGCGCGGATCCCGGCCGCCACCTCGCTCGGTTCGGCCACGACCGCCAGCAGCGCGAGCAGGTCGTCATCGATGAGGCCCGGCATCTCGGCCCAGCGCCCGTCGCGGGTCATGCGCTGCAGTTCGGGCTGCAGGTCGCCGTAGCCGTGGTGGTCCAGCACGACCCGGTACGCCGGAGTCGACGCGTAGAAGGCGATCTGGGTCCGGACGATCCCGTCGGCGACCGCGATCGCCTCCTCGCTCGAGCCGCTCACGACCATGACCGGCCAGGTGAGGTCGAAGCCCTCCAGGGTGCGGCCCGCGCGCGCCGCGCCGCGGGCGAGGGCGGGCCGCGTGACCTCCCGCACGAAATCGGGCGTGCTGAACGGGTGCACGAGGAAGCCGTCGGCGACCTCGCCCGCGACCTCCGTCATGCGCTCGCCGACCCCGGCCAGGTGCACCCGGGGGATCCCGTGCTCCGAGGGTCCGGGATCGAAGAACGGGGTCATGAGGGTGTGGCGGTAGTGCGCGCCCTCGAAGCGCAGTGGCGTCCGCTGTTGCCAGGCCGTCCAGATCGCCCGCAGCGCGAGCACGTACTCGCGCATCCGGTCGGCCGGTTGTGACCAGGGCATCGAGAACCGGCGTTCGATGTGCGGCTTCACCTGCGAGCCGAGACCGATGATGGCGCGTCCCCGGGCGAGGTCGTTGAGGTCCCGGCCGATCTGGGCGACCGTCATGGGGGAGCGGGCCAGCGCGATCGCGATCGCCGTGGTGAGCTCGATGCGCTCGGTGTGTTCGGCCGCGAGCGCGAGCGGGAAGAAGGGATCGTGCGGCCCCTCGAACGTGAACGCGCCGTCGTAACCGAGTGCCTCGATCTCCCGGGCCCGTGCGGGCACCGCGCGCAGGTCGACCGCGACGAGGGGGGCATCGATGCGCAGGCCGCGGGTCACGGTTCCCGAGCCTAGGAGGGCCCCGGTCGGCGTCCTGTACCCTCGCGCCCATGACCGAGAACATGAAGCCCCGCAGCGGTGAGGTGACCGACGGAATGGAGCGGGCGCCCGCCCGGGCCATGCTCCGCGCCATCGGCATGACCGATGACGACTTCGGCAAGTCCCAGGTCGGCGTCGCGTCCTCCTGGAACGAGGTCACGCCCTGCAACCTCCCACTCGACCGCCTCGCCAAGCGGGCCAAGGTCGGTGTGCGGGACGCCGGGGGCTTCCCGATCGAGTTCGTGACCATCGCGGTGTCCGACGGGATCTCGATGGGTCACGAGGGCATGCGCGGCTCGCTCGTGAGTCGGGAGATCATCGCCGACTCGGTCGAGTGCGTGATGCACGCGGAGCGGCTCGACGCGCTCGTCACCTTCGCCGGCTGTGACAAGAGTCTGCCGGGCATGCTCATGGCCGCGGCGCGCCTCGACCTGCCCTCGGTGTTCCTGTACGGCGGGTCGATCCTCCCGGGCCACCACGGCGACCAGACCCTCGACATCGTGAGCGTGTTCGAGGCGGTCGGCGCGTGTGCGGCGGGCACGCTCTCGGAGAACGAACTCGGCGAGATCGAACGCAAGGCCTGTCCCACCGAGGGGTCCTGCGCCGGGATGTTCACCGCCAACACCATGGCCTCGGTGGGCGAGGCGCTCGGTATGTCCCTGCCGGGCAGCGCATCGGCCCCGGCGGTCGATCGACGTCGGGATGACTACGCGTACGAGAGTGGCCGTGCGGTCATGAACCTGCTCGCACTCGGGCTGCGACCCCGCCAGATCATGACCAAGCAGGCGTTCGAGAACGCGATCGCCGTGGTCATGGCGCTCGGCGGCTCGACGAACGCCGTGCTGCACCTGCTCGCGATCGCCCACGAGGCACGCGTCGAACTCGAACTCGAGGACTTCAACCGCATCGGGGCCCGGGTCCCGCACATCGCGGACACCAAGCCCCACGGCAAGTACCACATGACCGACGTCGATCGCATCGGTGGCGTCCCGGTGGTGATGCGCGAGCTCCTCGAGGCCGGATTGCTGCACGGCGACTGCCTCACGGTCACCGGCCGCACCGTGGCGGAGAACCTCGACGCCCTCGCGCCCCCGCAGCCGGATGGCGACGTCGTGCACCCGCTGTCCGACCCCATCAACGTGCAGGGCGGCATCGCGGTGCTGCGCGGATCGCTCGCCCCGCAGGGTTCGGTCGTCAAGGTGGCGGGTATCGATCACCCGCGCTTCGAGGGCACGGCGCGCGTGTTCGACGGCGAGGCGTCGGCCATGGAGGCGATCCTCGCCGGACACATCGACGCGGGCGACATCGTCGTCATCCGGTACGAGGGCCCCAAGGG
>JBEAXD010000185.1:0-2881 GCA_041159995.1 Actinomycetota bacterium
CCGCCGGTCCGGCCCACCGGGGCATCTTCATCCCCTCGGCACCCGGATCTCCGGTCGGCCGCTCGTCAGCCGAGCACGGTGGCGGCCCGGGTGACCTCCGCCACACCGACCGCGATCCGGGCCGGAAATGTGGCAGGGCGGGAACCCTGACCGCAGCCGAGGCGTTGAACCCGATGACCGCGAACGAGCAGGTGACCATGAGCCAGCACGCCAACCCGAACCCCCCGGCCGAGACCACCCAGCCCTGGATGGCCGACGGCCTCTGCCGGGACCACCACCCCTCGGTGTTCTTCCCGTCGGACGGGGTGGGCGTGGATCGGGCCCGTCGCATCTGCGCCGAGTGCCCCGTGCAGGGGGCCTGTCTCGAGTACGCCCTCACCTACCGGATCGAACACGGCGTCTGGGGTGGTGCGTCCGAGCGCGAACGTCGCCGCATCCTGCGCAGCCGCCGCCTCGCCGACGCCGCGAACACCCCGGCCTGAGGTCGCGCGCCGCGGCCGTCGCCGCGGCCGTCGCCGCGACGATCGCGGTGGTCAGCGCCAGGTGAACGGGCCGATGAGGAATCGGCCGATCCGGGTCGGGCCGTCGACCACACCCTCGGACGGGAGCGCGGCGATGATCCGCGCGGTCTCGGTCGGGGTGGCCTCGCTCACGACGGCGAAGGTGCGCCCACCCGCGTCCCAGACCGCGACCTGTCCCACCGGCGACTCGTAGAGCCGGGCGTCGGCTCGACCCGCCGTGCCGTAGGCACCGCCCGCCGGGAGGCTGCCCGGCTTGAGCGAGCCGCTCCACTCGAACACGGACACGCCCACGAGGCCGTCGGAGTAGTACTGCTCCCGCCCACCTCCGGCCGCGCGGTACGAGCCGACCCGCAGGAAGCCACCGGGGAGCCGGGTCACCGAGCGGAACGGCGCCGCGATGACGATCGGTGCCGGCCCGGAACCCCTCGGGACGCGGGGTCCCACCTCGGCCGGCGCACCGTCGGTCGGGGTCGCGGCGATCGCCACCTCCTCGAACCCAGTGATCCGCATCACCGCGCCCTGCTCGTTGCGCTGCTCGCGCCGGAGGAGGAGTCCGGTCTCCCGGTCGAGGTCGATGTACTCGCGCACGCGGCCGCGCGGGTCCGTGATCCGGACGCGATCCGTCGTCCGGCCCGCGACGAGCACACCCGGTTCCACGGAGACCGAGTACTTGTCGGCGATCGGCGGGGCGTCGTCGCCCTCCCCGCGGTTCCAGAGCAGGTGCCACACGCCACCCGATCGCAGTGCCCGACGAGCGCCGACCGCACTGAGGCGGCGGTCACCGGTGACCGCCAGGCTCCCGGCCTCGGAGTGCACCGTGACCGAACGCGAACGCAGCACGCCGTCGGCCCGCCAGGTCACCGAGAGCGTGCCCTCGTAGGCGTGCTCACGCGCGGCCGACGTCGCAACCGCGAGCGGATCCCGTGGGTCGATCGGTGCCGCCGCTGCGATCACCGTGAACCCGAGGGTGCCGGCGACGACGCCGCAGGTGAACGCGCCGAGCGCTCGCCGCACCATCACTTGAGGAACCCGGCCCGGATCGAGGACTGGGCGAGTCTGTCCGTCGGTACGCCGTCGACCGATGAACGGACCGCGTGGGTGCGGACCACCGCGGCGACCGGCGGGTTGACGACCGGTTCGGTCGGCACGATCACGGCGACCCCCACGGCGGCGGCCGCAGCCATGCCCGCGACCCACGCCGCGATGCGGCCGCGCGAGCGCCGGGCCACGGCGAGGTCGGCGACCGGCGCGACCGGCGCGTCGACGGGTGCGGCGACCTCGACGGCGGCCACCGCGGCGATGACGTCGTCGAGGAGCCCGGGCGGGAGGTCCACCTCGGCGGCCGCCCGCACGAGTTCGCGCACCTCACGCACCTCCTCGAGGTCCCGCTGCCACCGGGCCGAGGTCGCGAGGTGCGCGTCGATCCCCGCGCGTTCCTCGGGCCGGCACTCGCCGTCGAGGTACGCGGACAGCACTGACTGCGCGTCGTCATCGGGTGCCATCGCGCCTCCTCCCTCGTTCATGCGACCACTCCCGCCTCGACGAGCGCAGTGCGCAGCAGGCGACGACCCCGGTGGATCCGCGATCGGACCGTGCCGACCGGGATCCCCAGCGTCGTCGAGATCTCCTCGTACGAACGGTCCGCGACATCGCACAGGACGACGGGTACCCGGAACTCCTCGGGCAGCGCGTCGATGGCGCGCTGGATGTCGGGCGGCAGACCGGCCGCGGCCGCCACCTCGTCGGCCCCCGCGCTCGGCGGGACGACCAGGTCGGGGTCGTCGGGCAGCGCGGAGGTGGGGCGCCGGCGGCGCCGGCGCACGTCGTCGAGGAACACGTTCGTCACGATGCGGGCCAACCAACCCTCGAGGTTTCCTGGTGTGTACGTCTCGAGGCCGCGGCGCACGCGCAGGAGCGACTCCTGCACGACGTCACGCGCGTCCTCTCGGTCGCCGGTCAGGCGGTACGCCACCGCGTAGAGGAACCGCCCGTGGTCACGGGCGATCTCCTCCCAGGTGGGCACTCCTTCGGGCGTCACAGGAACGACGCGGGGGCGGATCGGGTTCCCGAGGCGGGCTGGGCGGTGACGTCAGCGGTCGCGGACGGCGCTCAGTCGGCCTTCGGCGCCTCGTCGGCCTTGGCCGGATCGGCCTTCCCGCCCTCGTCCAGGCCCTTCTTGAACTCCTTCTGAGCCTGCCCCAGGTTCCGGGCGAGCTTGGGCACCTGGCTGCCGCCGAACACCACGAGGATGACGGCGAGCACGATGAGCAGCTCCGGGGCTCCGAGACCGAACATGGGGTTCTCCTGACGACGGCCGAGGGCCTCAGGGTACCGCGCCGCCGGCCCCTCCGGGTCCGCCC
>JBEAXD010000241.1:0-15644 GCA_041159995.1 Actinomycetota bacterium
ACGTAGGTGATCGGCACCCGACGCGCCTCGAGGTCCCGATGGGCCACGGGGTCGCGATGGAGGGCCTCGGGGTCGCCCGCGGGTGGTTGTCCGCGGTGGAGGCGGGCGAGTCACCGGCGGCGCCCGTCCCCGCCGACCCGCCCGAGGGCCCGGTCCGGCGGGTCACGGCGGCGACCTTCGCCGACGAGGTGCTCCGCAGCCCGCTCCCGGTGATCGTCGACTTCTGGGCGCCCTGGTGCCAGCCCTGCCGGCAGGTCTCACCGATCGTCGAGCAGATCGCGGTGATGCGCGAGGGCGCCTACCGGGTCGTGAAGGTCAACATCGACGAGGAGCCGACGCTCGCACAGGAGTACGGCATCCAGTCGATCCCGCTCATCGCACTGTTCCGCAACGGTCGGCTGGAGCGGATGTCGCAGGGTGCCAAGCCCCGACCCCAGATCGAGGGCGACCTCGGCATGCTCGTCATCCCCTGAGCCGCGCCCCGTCCGATGCCGGACGCGACGAGGGCCCGGCCGGCGGCCGGACCCTCGGTTCGAGCGTGGAGGCCCCGTCGGGGGCGCGTGATCAGCCCGGTCGGCCGACGCCCATCGGCGGCCGGAGCGGCGCGATCTTGACCACGTCGCCGGTCTGGGGAGCGGTGATGACCATGCCGCCACCGATGTAGAGCGACACGTGGTTGGACCCGTTCGGGCCGTAGAACACGAGGTCGCCCGGCTGGATCGCGCTGAGCGGCACGTGCGGGAGCATCCGGTACTGGGCCCCCGAGAAGTGGGGGAGGCTCACGCCCGCCGCTCGCCAGGCCGCCATCGTGAGCCCGGAGCAGTCGTAGGTGTTCGGTCCGGAGGTGGCGTAGCGGTACGGCTTGCCGAGCTGGGCCCGGGCGAACGCGATCGCCGCTGCGGCCCGCGGTGACGGGGCCGGGATGTTCGGGAAGAGCTCGGGGTTGCCCGTCCGTCCACGCGGCGCCTGTGCGCCGGCGCGTGCGGTGGTCGGAGCGACGCTGCGGAGCGCCGCGGCCCGGGCCGCCGCCTCGCGACGGGCGGCCTCCTGGGCGACGAGGGTTGCGATCTCGCCCTTCACCTGGCCGAGCAGGCGCTGCTGCTGGGCGTTCGCCGCCGCGACCTGGGCCTTGGCCGCGTCGACCCGGTCCCGCTCGGCCGCAGCCGCAGCCTTCTGCCGCTCGAGGGCCGCCTTCTGGACCGCGAGCGCCTCGCGGGAGCGCTGGAGCATCTCGAGGAGGGCGTCGTCGTGGGTCGCTGCGGCCGACGCGTACTTCGACCGGATGCCGATCTCGTTGACCTTCTTGACGTTGGTCGCCTGGAGCGGGGAGCCGGTCGTCGCCCCCTTGTAGATCGTGGCCGCCCGGGTCGAGAGGAGGGCCTTGATCCGATTGGTCTCGTTCTGGGCGGCCTCGGTGCGGCGCTGTGCCTCGGCGATGCCGGCCTGGGCCTGGGTCACGCGGTACCGAGCGCCGTTGAGCTGCTCGGCGAGGGCGCTGATGCGCGCACCGTTCGCGGAGATCGACGCCTCGAGGGCGGCGGCCTGCCGACGCTTCGTGTCGATCGGGGCCGCCTCGGCGACGGTGGCGACGCCGAGCAGGGTGCTCAGGGCGATCGCGGTGAGGGGAAGGATCTTCTTCCGGAGGTTCATGTGGGGGCCGTCCTCTGGTCTCGGGCGTTGGCTCGGGGCCTCGGTTGGTCCTTGCTGAACACGGATTGCACAGCGGTAGGACGAGCGCGCGACAACACGAACTCGATTGCTGTCGGCCCCCAGACCCTACGCGGGCGGCCCCCCCGGATGCGACGCCGGGGCCCAATCTCGCCCTGACCTGCGCCTTTACCGACGCGGGATTCGCGCAATTCGCGTGAGTTAGCAGCCGGAATCCAGCACGGCTGCGGGGTCGTGGACAGGGTGTCCGGTACCGGCCTCCGAGGCGGTCGGCGACCCCGAACGGAGGGTCCCGGCGGGGCCGGGGCGTCGCAGATCGCGACCCGGTCGCGGCTCAGACGAGCTCGGGGGACGACCAGGCCATCGCCGTGGCGAGCGAGTCGGCGACCCGCTGCCACTCGGCCGCGTTCCAGCCCTCGGCGGCGGCACCGACCGAGGTGTCCTGCCGGATGTGGACGAGGGCGGGGAGCGCCCCGAGACCGAGCGCGTCGACGAGCGCGCGGTCCGGGTCGATGAAGGTCAGGTTGCGGTCGGCGTGGTCACCGAGGACCCGACGGGCGATCGTCGCCGACGACGGCACGACGAGGGCGGTGTGGCAGTCGGCGTCGCCGAACACCTTGAAGATCCGGTCGGCCACGGGCAGGAAGGAGCGGGCCTCCATCTCGTCCGGGAGGACGATGAGGCAGAGGTGGAAGGTCGTCGTCCAGTCATCGATCGACCGGACGTCGCCGCCGAGGGTCGTGAGCGGGGTCTGGGGATCGGGGTTCGTGGCCACGGCGGGGGACGATACCGCGCGGGCGTCGGTAGGCTCCGGCTCCTGCGGGCCTCGGACGTCGTGGGTCCGGCCCGATCCCCCCGACCCGAGGAGCCCCGGTGAGCCGACGCGAACTCATCCGCATGACCGACGACGAGGTCGCCGCGTACCTGGACGCCCAACGGGATCTGCAGGTCGCGTCGATCAACGCCGACGGCAGCCCGCACCTCGTGACCATGTGGTTCACGGTGCTCGACGGGGACATCTGCTTCTGGACCTACGGCCGGAGCCAGAAGATCGTGAACCTCCGCCGCGACCCCCGGGTCTCCGTGCTGTGCGCCGACGGTGCCGACTACTCGGAGCTGCGCGGCGTCACCATCTCCGGTCGGGCGGTCGTCCAGGAGGACCGGGACCCGGTGAACGAGATCGGCGAGGCGGTCTTCGAGAAGTACTGGGGGCCGATCAACGACGACGCCACCCGCGAGGGTGTGCGCGCGATGGGGGCGAAGCGGTTCGGCGTGCGCATCACCCCCGAGAAGGTCGTCTCCTGGGATCACTCGAAGCTCGAGGGCGCCTACTGACGCCTCGCGACCCCTCGGGCGGACTCAGCCGAGTCCGAGGGCCCGGAGCATCGCCGGCGGGAAGGCGAGGGGATCCTCCCCGGCCGCCAGCATCGCCGCCCGCTCCACGTTGATCGTGTCGCGTTCGGCCCGCTCGAGCCACGTGTCCCACGGACCCGGCGGGATCGCGGCGGGATCGCCGGCCGCATCCACGCAGGACTGCAGGTAGCCCTGCAGCGCCCGCACCTCCACCTCGCCACCCACCGGCCCGTGTCCGGGCACGATGATCTCGGCGAGATCGGCGACGGCGTCGAGCACGGCGGCCCACTGCGCGACGTCGCCCTGGAACGCGAGCGGCGTCACCCCGAAGAAGCACAGGTCGCCGGCGAAGAGCACGTCGGCCTCCGGGACGAGCACCATGACGTCGCCCGCGGTGTGGCCGGCGGCGGGGAGCAGCTCGATCCGTGGGGTGAGCTGGGCCGCGTCGTCCACGATGTGGCTCACCGGCCGGGTCCCGATCGCGGCCAGTTCGTCGAATCCGTCCACGAACGCCGGCATGAACGCCTTGTACGCATCGAGCGGCATCGTCTGATCGAGGAGTTCGCTCGTGACCGGCGACCCGAGCACCATGGCGTTGCGGAACGCCGCCGTCCCGCCGACGTGGTCGATGTGGGCGTGGGTGAGCACGACCCTCCGCACGGGCGGGCCCAGGGCGTTCACCGCGGCGGCGAACGGCTGCCACTGCTCGGGGACCATGAGGGTGTCGATCACGGTGAGTCCGTCGTCGTCGACGACCACGCCGGCGTTGCTCACCCCGGATTCCCCACCGGGCTGGAGCCAGACGAGCACGCCGTCGGCGATCTCGGCGAGCGCGTTCGTGGGCAGGTCGCGGGCCATGTGGCGAGGGTACCGGGCGCGGGCGGTCCCGGTTGGGCGTCGCGCTCGGCGCTGATTACGCTCCGCCCCCATGTCCGAGCGCACGAAGAACCTGCCCCGCCGTTCCTGCCTGTCGATCCCCGGGTCGAGCGAGAAGATGCTCGGCAAGGGCCCGAGCCTCGGTGCCGACATGGTGTTCCTCGACCTCGAGGACTCCGTCTCGCCGCTGGAGAAGGTGGCCGCCCGCGCCAAGGTCGTCAACGCGATCCGGTCCCAGGACTGGGGCGAGACCGTGCTGTGCGTCCGGGTGAACGCGTGGGACACCGAGTGGACCGTCTACGACATCCTCGAGGTGGTCGGCACCGCCGGCCCGCGGCTCGAGGAGATCATGCTCCCGAAGGTGCAGTCGGCGGCCGAGGTCGTGGCGATGGACCTCCTGCTCACCCAGGTCGAGAAGGCGGCGGGCCTCCCGCAGGGACACATCGGCATCGAGGCCCAGATCGAGACCACCCGCGGGCTCATCAACGTCGAGGAGATCTGCGCCGCGTCCTCCCGGCTCGAGACGATCATCTTCGGACCGGCCGACTTCGCCGCGTCGATGGAGATGCCGGTGCTCACCGGCGGCGTGCAGATCCCCGAGTACCCGGGCGACCACTTCCACTACGTGTTCTCGAAGATCCTCATGGCCGGCCGCGCCAACGGTCTCCAGGTCATCGACGGGCCGTTCCTCAAGATCCGGGACCACGATGCGTTCCGGGACTACACGAACCGCACCAAGGTCCTCGGTTACGACGGCAAGTGGGCACTCCACCCGGAGCAGGTGACCATCCTCAACGAGGTGTTCACACCCACCCAGGAGCAGTTCGACAAGGCGTTCGACATCCTCGACGCGTACAAGCAGGCGACGACCGAGGGCGAGCGCAAGGGCGCGGTCATGTTCGGCGACGAGATGATCGACGAGGCCAGTCGCAAGATGGCGATCAAGTTCGTCAGCCGCGGTGAGCGCGCCGGGATGTCACGCAGCGCCGAGTAGCCGCGCCACCCGTCGGTCGGCCGTGCTCAGGCCGGCTCCGGGTCGACGGGCGGGTCGTCGAGGTGCGCCTCGAAGTCCTCGACGATCTCCTCCGGGGTCTCCTCGGGGCCGACGCCCGACCGTCCGGACCAGGCGGCCCACAGGACGACCGCGGTGACGGTGCCGACGGTGAGCGCCAGTTGGTAGTCGGAGATCCAGTCGAGGACGCCGCCGAGCGGCCGCTCGAACACGTCCGCCAGGGCTCGGACCATCGTGATGCGCACGGCCACGCTCGCCAGTGCGGTCCCGAAGAACAGCGGCGCCGGCATCCGGTCGGATCCGGCGAGCATGGCCGTGATGTTGCCGGGGAACAGCGCGGTCACCGGGACCCGTGCCCGGTGGAACTTCCGCTCGATCCACAGCAGCGGCGCGAGGCCGCGGCCGGATCGTGATTCGGCCCACCGCAGCGCCCGGTCGCCGAACCACCGACCGAGCAGGTAGTAGGTGGTGAGGAACGCGACCGCACGCACGAGCGGGATCGTGAAGTACCAGATGGCGTCGACGCTCGGCGCGGTGAGGAACAGCCACCGCAGCTTGGGGCTCAGGACGAGCAGGGCGAGCGGCGCCTCCTCGATGAGTGTCGGCGCGAGCGCGTTGCCGACGTAGAGCGCGATCGTGAACCCCGCCATCGGGACCGCGAGCACCGAGATGCGCGTGCGTTCGGTCCGGGTGAAGGAGGTCGGCATGTCCTCAGCCTGCCACGACGGCGGCGCTGGTGGGCGTCGGTGCGCTCGCTCGCCTCAGCTGGCGAGCGCGTGCTCGGTCGGGTCGGGTCGTCCTGCGCTCGCTCGCCTCAGCTCGCGAGCGCGTTCTCCGTGAGCCGGCGGGCGATCACGCGGAGGCAGAGGGTCTCGTCCGCGCCCTCGAAGATCGAGAGGACCCGGGCGTCCACGAAGTACCGCGACACCGCGTACTCCTCGGCGTACCCCATACCGCCGTGGATCTGCATCGCCTCCCGCGTCACCCACTCGGCAGTGCGGCAGACGTACGCCTTCACCATCGAGGCCTCGAGCGCGCCCTCACCGCGGGCCATCATGCGGGCGACCTCGTAGGAGAACTGCCGCCCGGCACAGATGAGCGCGGCCATGCGGGCGAGCTTCACCTTCGTGAGCTGGTAGTCGAACACGGCCTTCCCGAACACGGCTCGATCCTGGGAGTACTGCAGACCGGCCTCGAACGCGGCCTGCATGAGGCCGACCGCCCGGGCTGCGGTCTGGAGCCGGCCGTTCTCGAAGCCCTCCATCTGGAGGTAGAAGCCCTTGCCGAGTCCGTTCTCACCGCCGATGAGGGCCGAACCGGGCACATGCCAGTCGTCGAAGGCGACCTCGTAGGAGTGCATGCCCCGGTACCCGAGGGTGTCGATGGCCCGGCCCTCCATCTTGCCGCCCTGCCCGTCCTCGAACGCGAAGTGGTGTCCTGCCGCCGGGGGCTTCTCGACCACGAACACCGACAGGCCGCGGTGGCCCTTCGAACGGTCGGGATCGGTGCGGGCGAGCAGCATGAGCGTGTCGGCACGACCGGCGAATGTGCACCAGGTCTTCACGCCGTTGATCCGCCACCCGTCGCCGTCCGGGGTCGCGGTGACCTTCACGCCGGCGACGTCCGAGCCGTAGTCCGGTTCGGTGACCATCACGCCGACGATGCGCTCACCGGTCGCGATCTGCGGGAGCCAACCGTGCTTCTGCTCCTCGGTGCCGCCGGTGACGATGGCGCGCGTGAGGATCTCCGGTCGGGTGATGAGTGCGCCACCCGCCCCGAGCGACCCCCAGGACAGTTCCTCGGTGGCCACGCACATGGCGAGGTAGTCGGACTCGCCGCCGGCCGCGAACCCGCCGTACTCCTCGGGCACCGACAGGCCGAAACCGCCGATCTCGGCCATGCCCTCGAGGATCGATTCGGGGATGTCCTCGTTGTGCCGGTGGATGTGCTCGGCCTGCGGACGGATCCGGTCGTCGGCGAAGCGGTGGAACGTGTCCCGCACCAGGTCGAACTCCTCGTCGAGGTGCGCCGGACCGGTGCCGAGCTTGATCGCGTCCTCGGCGAGGGCCTCGAGGAACTCGGAGGACCGGAAGTGGGCGATGAACTCGGCGTGCGGGACGAGGGACGAGGCGTCGACACCCCACTCGGCCCGTCGACCGATGAGGCGCGCCTCGAGATCGGCGACGGCGTCGGCGATGTAGGCGTACGACAGGCGTGCCTCGTACTCGCCGTGTTCGGCGTAACCGAGCATCACGCGGCACCCGGCGACGGCGCTCGCCGCGTGGGCGAGGTCGTAGGCCGCGACCTGGTGTCGGTCGAGGAGGTCGACCGAGATGCGACCGCCGTCGAGCGATCGCTCGGCGATGGTGCGGGCGGCGGTGTCGACGATGCCGGCGGCGGCGTCGACGAGGGCGGAGGCTGCGGCGTGGTGGTCGGTCATGGGCCGGGAGCCTACCGACGGTCCGAGCGGAGGTCCCAAGCCTCAGAGGATGCCGCGGGTCACGGACGCCCGCGGCTCGTGGTCGTCGCCGCCGGCGCAGTCGTCGTGGTGGTGGAGGGGGCGACCGTGGTGCTCGTGGTCGCCGTCGTGGTCGAGGTCGTCGTGGATCCGGACGATCCGCTCGTACCGCTGGCGCCGGTGGCCCCGCTGGTGCCGCTGCTGCCGTCGGTCCCCTCCGAGTCGTCCGAGTCGTCCGCGGATCCGCTCGAGCCCGTCGTGCGTCGGGTGCCCGGGATGTAGGTCGACCCCTTGGTCTCGATGACCGGCTGGGTCGCGTCCTCGACCGCCTGCGCGGTGATGCACCAGTCGGTGTCCACCTGCTGGTAGACGGAGGCGGCGAGCAGATCGGCGCCGTCGGGGGACAGGTGCACGCCGTCCCCGGCCCGGACCGTGATCGTGCGACCCGTCCGCGGGTCGGTCATCGTCCCGGTGTACTCGCCGTCCTCGTCGTCGAGGAGCGAGTGCGCATCGATGAACGTGACGGTCGGGAACTCCCGGGCCACCGTGCGCTGGAGGTCGCCGATCTGCCGGACCGCGGCATCCATGCGCTCGGACCGCATGACCGGCGGGGAGATCCAGTAGACGGTCCGTCGCTCGGGGCCGACGAGGAGCTTCATCATCGCCTCGGTGCGGGCGGTGTAGTCCGCCACCCAGGCCGCGTCCGGGTTCCTGCTCCCGCTCACGATCACGTAGTCGTTCGTCCCGATGATGAACGCGACCGCCTCCGGGTCCAGGCGTGCGAGTTCGGTGGCCGCCCGCTTCGGCCAGTTGTGGAAGCCGGGGTTCGCGAGGCCCGAGGAGACGCGCGACTCGTAGACGGGGGCGACGACACCGGTCTCGGCGGTCTGCTCGCCGAGCGCGGGTCCGAGTGATCCCGCGAGCGAGTCCCCGGCGATCCAGAGCCGCAGCGGTCGGCCCGTCGTGAGGTCGCGCCCGCAGGTGGGTGCGCCCGGTCGCCCCGGCTCCCGCTCGACCGTCGGGCGCTCGTCGGGCCCGGCCGTCGGGGTCGTCTCGGTCGGGTCCGCGAACGGGCCACTCCCGGTCGCCCACAGTGCGCCACCCGCGCCGACCGCGAGGGCCAGCACGGCCACCAGGGCTCCGACCTCGAGCCGTCGCCGCCGGCGGCGGTGGCGAGCGTGCCGGGCCTCGGCGCGGGAGTGGGGGGTGAGGTCGTCGGGGGCCATCGGAATCGCTGATCGTACCGGGGCCGGGCGGCCGATCCCTCGCGCCCGGGACCGGGCGGGGATCAGCGCGAGCGGTCGTCGACCGCGTCGCCCCGGTCCGCCTGCGTCCGGTAGAGGTCGGCGTACAGGCCCCCGCGGGCGAGGAGCTCCTCGTGGGTCCCCTGCTCGACGATGCGACCGTCGTCGAGGACGACGATGCGATCGGCGGCCACGATCGTGGAGAGCCGGTGGGCGATGACGAGCGCCGTCCGTCCGTGGAGCGCCTCGTCGAGCGCACGTTGGATCGCGAGCTCCGACTCCGAGTCGAGGTGCGAGGTCGCCTCGTCGAGGATGATGATCGACGGTCCCTTCAGCAGCACGCGCGCGATCGCGATGCGCTGCTTCTCGCCCCCCGACATCCGGTACCCGCGCTCACCGACGATCGTGTCGTACCCGTCCGGCAGCGTCTCGATGAGGTCGTGGATCCGGGCCGCACGACATGCAGCGACGATCTCGGTGTCGGTGGCGTCCGGTTTCGCGTACCGGAGGTTCGAGCGGATCGACTCGTGGAACAGATGGGGGTCCTGCATCACGACCCCGACGGCCCGTTGCACGGTGTCGAGCGTGAGGTCCCGTACGTCGTGCCCGTCGATGCGCACCGCGCCTTCGACCGCATCCGCGATGCGGGGCACGAGCATCGCGGTGGTGGTCTTGCCGGCCCCGGAGGGACCGACGAGCGCCACGAACTCGCCGGGCGCGATCGTGAGGTCGATGTCCCGCAGGATCCACTCCGACGGATCGCCGCTCGGGGTGACGCCGTCCTCGAGGGAGGCGAGGGACACCGACTCGGGGGCCGGATGCCGGAACGACACGTGGTCGAACTCGATGCGGCCCTCGACCCGCTCCACGGTGACCGCGTCCTCGGACTCGGTGATGATCGACGGGAAGTCGAGGATCTCGAACACGCGCTCGAACGACACGAGCGCGGTCATGACATCGACGCGGGCGTTCGTGAGTTGCGTGAGGGGTTGGTAGATCTGGCCCACGTAGATGACGAATGCGCCCACCGTGCCGATGCTGATGGCACCCGTGATCGCGAGGCGGCCCCCCACGTAGTACACGACCGCGGTGCCGACGGCGGCGACGAGGCTGAGCGCGACGAACAGCACCCGTGAGTACATCGCCGTCGTGACTCCGATGTCACGGACCTGTGCGGCCCGCACGGCGAAGTCGTCCCGCTCGCGGTCGTTCGCTCCGAACAGCTTCACCACGAGCGCCCCGGCGACGTTGAAGCGCTCGGCGATCGTGTTGTTCATCGACGCGTTGAGGACGAAGCCGTCGCGGGTCGCGGCCTGCAGGCGGCGACCGACGCGCCGGGCGGGGATGATGAAGGCGGGCAGCACGATGAGGGTGAGGATCGTGAGTCGCCACTCGAGGCCGAGCATCACCGCGAGGGTGATCGCCAGCGTGATGACGTTCGAGATCACCGTGCCGAGGGTCCCGGTGACGGCCTGCTGGGCACCGATCACGTCGTTGTTGAGACGCGACATCAGTGATCCGGTCTGGGTGCGGGTGAAGAAGGCGAGCGGCATCCGCTGGACGTGGTCGAACAGCGCGACCCGCATGTCGTAGATGAGGCCCTCACCGACCCGGGCCGAGTACCACCGCTGGATGAGCGAGATCAGTGCGTTGGCGACGGCGAGCGCGACGGCGGCGGTCGCCAGGATGATGACGAGGCGCTCGTCCTCCTGGGGCACCGCGGTGTCGAGCAGCGAGCGGAACAGCAGCGGCGGGATGACCCCCACGACCGCGCCGGCGAGGACGGCGATGATGAACCCGATCAGCGAGGCCCGGTAGGGACGGGCCATGCGCAGCACCCTCCGCACGAGGTCGCGCTCGAGTTGCTTGCCCTTCACCGCGTCCGGATCGTGCCGGAAGCTCATCATCGTCTGGTGCAGCATCGTGGCGGCCAACCTAACCGCCGGCCCTCGGATCCCCCGGGGCCGGGACGACGCTCGGCGGGATCGGTACCCTTCGCACCGTGCCGACGTCGCCCGTCCCCATGACCGATCCCGAGATCCGGGCCGAACTCGTCGCCGGCGTGCGCCGCTGGGTCGAGCGCGAGGTGCTGGGCGTCGCGTCCGAGCTCGAGCACGCCGACGAGTACCCCGCGGTCCTCGTGCAGCAGATGCGCGAGATGGGGTTGTTCGGCATCACCGTGCCGGAGGAGTACGGCGGGCTCGGACTCGATCTGCTCTCCTACATCGGGGTGGTCGAGGAGTTGGCGGCCGGCTGGATGTCGCTGTCGGGGGTCATCAACACCCACCACATCGCCGCCGGTCTCCTCGTCGCGCACGGGACCGAGGAGCAGCGACGACGTTGGCTGCCCCGGATGGTGACCGGCGAACTGCGGGGCTGCCTCTCGCTCTCGGAACCCGATGCGGGCTCCGACACCCGCAACATCTCGTGCCGCGCCCGGCGTGACGGCGACGAGTTCGTCATCGACGGCACCAAGACCTGGGTGACGAACGGGGAGCGGGCCGGTCTGGTCGCGCTCGCGGCCCGGACCGAGGAGGGGATCACCTGCTTCATGGTCGAGAAGGAGCCGGGCGCGACGAGCGGCGGCATCACCGTGAGTCGCAACATCGGCAAGCTCGGCTACCGGGGTCTCGAGACGGTCGAGATGTCCTATGCGGGTCATCGCGTGCCGGCCGACTCGGTGCTCGGCGGTGATGCGGGGCTCGGGCACGGCCTCGGCGCGATCCTCGGCGGTCTCGAGGTCGGGCGCATCAACATCGCGGCGCGTGCCGTCGGCGTCGCCCGAGCCGCGTTCGAGGCCGCGATCGCGTACGCGCAGGAGCGGGAGACGTTCGGCAAGCCGATCGCGCAGCATCAAGCCATCGCGCACAAGCTCGCGGACATGGGTACCAAGCTGCAGGCCGCGCGCCTGCTCACCGAGCACGCC
Organism: Actinomycetota bacterium; assembly: GCA_041159995.1. Lineage (GTDB taxonomy): Bacteria > Actinomycetota > Acidimicrobiia > IMCC26256 > IMCC26256 > IMCC26256. Next base: position 11,538 of record JBEAXD010000241.1, read on the forward strand.
GCCGTGCTCCGGATGACCACCGGACGCGCCGACGTGGAGGCGGGGATGGCGAAGCTGTTCGCGAGTGAAGCCGCGCTCGAGATCGCGACCGACGCGATGCGCATCCACGGCGGGGTCGGGTACACGACCGATCTCCCGCTCGAGCGCTACTTCCGCGACGCGCCCCTCATGATCATCGGTGAGGGGACGAACGAGATCCAACGCACCGTGATCGCCCGCGGCCTGCTGCAGCGATACGCGGTCGACTGAGTGCACCGAACCGGCGCTGCGGCGCCCCGAGGCTCGATCGACCCGACCCGGAGGTCACCCATGCGCCGCTCGTCCGTCGTCCTCGTCGTGCTCGTCGCACTGCTCGCCGCCTGCGGAGGCGGGGGGAACCCCGAGGGGTTCTCGCGCGCCGCGTACGTCGGCGCTGCGATGCGGGAGTTCGAACGGGACGGTGCGCCCATCACCGCGAAGCAGGTGGAGTGCTTCATCGGCGTGGTGGTCGACGGCATCGGCGTCGATCGACTCAACGCGGACGGCGTGACGCCGAGGCAGTTCGCATCGGCCCGGACGCCGTCGACCTACATCGAGGATGCTGAGGCCAGGAAGCGGGTGGTGGCGGAGGTCATCACGGGCGACTGCTTCGGCCTCGACCGACTGCTCGTCCCGGCTCTCCGGCAGGCGTTCGGCGCAGCACTCCCGGAGCGGGACGCGGCCTGCCTCGCGAAGCGGCTGGTGGAGGACAGGACCGTGCGGCGGGCCGTCGCCAACGGCATCCTCGGGATCGCCGGCGGTCCGAGCCTCGCGTCGGCGATCCAGGCGCGGACCACGGACGCCGTGCAGGCCTGCTCGATCAACCCGCTCGCACTGCTCGGTGGCGGTGACGGCGGGTGAACCGCCGGACTCGCACCGGTTCGGGCGGCGTTGGCATGATCAGGCCATGACGACGCACGAGCGACCCTTCGGCCGGCACTTCGAGGACTTCGAGCCCGGGGACATCTACAAGCACTGGCCGGGCAAGACGATCACCGAGTACGACGATCACCTGTTCTGCATGATCACGATGAACCACCATCCGCTCCACACCGACGCGTACTACGCCGAGCAGGCCACGCAGTTCGGCCGGAACGTGGTGGTGGGCAACCTCGTGTACTCGTTGGTGCTCGGGATGAGTGTCCCGGACGTGAGTGGTGCTGCGATCGCCAACCTCGAGATCGAGACGCTGCAGCACAAGCGGCCGACCTTCCACGGCGACACCATCTACGCGGAGACCCGTGTGCTCGACAAGGTCGAGTCCTCGAGCAAGCCCGACCGTGGCATCGTGAGCGTCGAGACCTTCGGGTACAACCAACGGGGCGAGGAGGTCTGCTACTTCCGTCGCAAGGTCATGGTGCCGAAGCGGGAGTTCGCCGCGCCCCGTCAGCGTCCGTACGAGACGCCCGAGGCCTGAGCGACGCCGGATCAGTCCCGGTCGGTCGGCCCCTCCGCGGGATCGCCCGGTTCATCGGCCGGTTCGTTCCGCAGTCCGGCGACGTCGGTCGGGGCGAGGCGGCGGTACAGCATCCAGCCGTAGCCGGCCTGCGCGCCGAAGAGTCCGAGGACGACGAGTCCGATCCCGGTGAAGCCGGAGAACGCGAGCACCACCCCGATGATCACGACCCCGGCGACGCCGAGGATCGTGAGCGTGAGGATCACCGTGTGCAGGGTGGTGGCGCCACGGGTGCCGTGGAGGCGGGGCGGGATGCTCATCGGGCGAGGAACTCCACGATGCGGGCGTTCACCGTGGCCGGTTGCTCGAGGTGGAGGAAGTGCCCGGCCGCCGGCACCATGACGATCTCGACCCCGGCCGCGTACCACGGGGCGAGCTCGGCCTCGGAGACCATGTCCGCGCCCATGCAGCCGTCGTCGGCACCGTGCAGGTACAGGGTCGGCACCTGGATCGGACCGAGGAAGGCACCCTGCACCGCGTCGAGCGCGGGATCGCTCGCCTTCGTGCCGTGCACGAACCGGTAGTAGTCGAGCGCGGCGCTCAGCGCTCCGGGTGCGTCGAGCGAATCCTTCAGCCCCCGGAGGTCGGTCGGGTCGGGGGTGTAGCCCGGCGACCAGTCGCGCCACAGCGTGTCGATGACCGCGTAGTCGTCGAGGGGGACGACGACGTCGGCGGTGGGCAACTGGAAGAAGAACTGGTACCACATGCGCTTGAGCTGCTCGGGCTTGAACAGGTGCGCCCCCATCGCGGCGGCGTGCGGGACCGCGAGGGCCACCATGCGCGAGAACCGGTCCGGACGGTGCGCCACCGCGGTGTGGGTCGCGATCGCGCCCCAGTCGTGGCCGATGATCACCGCGTCCCCGTCGCCCGCGAGTGCATCGGTGAGGGCGAGGGCGTCGAGGGCCAACGACGCGATCTGGTAGTTGCCGTCGGGGGCGAGGCCGGTTGGTGCGTAGCCCCGCAGCCAGGGCGTGACGACGTGGTACCCGGCGTCCGCGAGCCGCGGCATGAGGTGGCGCCAGGTCGGCGCATGGTCGGGGAACCCGTGGAGGCACAGGGCGAGCGGGCCGTCGGCGGGACCATCCTCGAGGTAGGCGATGTCGACCCCGTTGGCGGTCAGGTGGCGCGGTTCGGTCATGGGGGCAGACGGTAGCCCCCGGTCGCGTGCCCGGCCCGATGCGGCGCGCGTCACATCGGACCTCCGGCACTTTCGCCGGCCCGGCGACCGCCGGTACCCTTCCGGCCTCATGTCCGGGGGGATCACGGTCACCTTCCACGGCGTGCGCGGCTCGACGCCGTGCGACGATCCGGCGCTCGCGCGTTACGGCGGCAACACGTCGTGCGTGGTCATCGACGCGTCCGACCACGATCCGATCGTCCTCGATCTCGGCACCGGTCTTCGGGCCTACGGCGCCGAGCTCGTCGCCTCGGGACGCGCCGCGGGGTGGCACGGCCACGTGCTCCTGAGCCACCTGCACTGGGACCACGTGCAGGGTCTGCCGTTCTTCACGCCGCTGCACCACGCGGCGAGCGCGGTCGACATCCACGGTCCGGCCCACCCCGAGGGCCCCCTCGGGTTGGTGTTCGAGCGGTTCATGGGCCCCCCGTTCTTCCCGATCCGACCGAGCGAACTGCCCGCGCGCATCACGTTCCACGACGTCGCACCCGGACCGTTCGCCCTCGGGGATGCGAAGGTCACCGCGGTGCCGGTCCGCCACACGGGCCCGACGCTCGGGTTCCGCCTCGAACTCGCGGACACGGTCATCGTCTACGTCCCCGACCACGGTCCGGGCTGCTCGACCGAGCACCCCGACGACCACGTGCCGGCCGAGGTGATCGACCTCTGTGCCGGCGCGGATCTGCTCATCCACGACGCGCAGCACACGGCCGAGGAGTTCCCGGCGAAACGGCATTGGGGGCACAGCACGGTCGACTACGCGGTCGAGGTCGCTCGGCGCTCGGGCGTGCGGACGCTCGCACTGTTCCACCACGATCCGACCCACTGCGACGCGAGCGTCGATCGCAACGAGGCCCATGCCCGTGCGGTCGCCGGCGGGGGCGACGCGCCACTCACGGTGCTCGCCGCCCGTGAGGGCCTCCGGCTCGATCTCTCCGCGCCCGGAGGGGTCCGGGGCGCCGGGCGATGACCGACCGCGCCGACGACCACGTCCTCGGGCCCGACGCGCCGTCGTTCCGAGAGGTGCTCGGTCGGTTCGCGACGGGGATCACCATCGTCACCGCGATGGACGGCGGGGAGCCGGTGGGGCTCGCCGCCAACTCCTTCACCTCCGTGTCCCTGGATCCACCGCTCGTCCTCTTCTGTCCGGCCAAGACCTCGGGATCGTGGCCGCGCATCGAGCGGGCCGGTCGGTTCGCGGTGAACATCCTCGACGAGTCCCAGGAGGACGTCTGCCGGGTCTTCGCGACGCCGGGGGAGGACCGGTTCGGACGGGTGGCCTGGCATCGGTCACCGAACGGATCCCCGCTCCTCGATCAGGTCCACGCGTTCCTCGACTGCACGATCTGGGCCGTGCACGACGCCGATGACCACCATGTGGTCACCGGCGAGGTGCAGGACCTCGGGGTCGACGATCAGGCCGGTCAGTCGCCGAGGCGCGCGTACCGACCGCGGT
>JBEAXD010000087.1:0-5228 GCA_041159995.1 Actinomycetota bacterium
GCGCCGCCTCGATCTCGCGTCGTTCATCGGCCCGGTACCCGGCGCGGTAGGCCGCGACCCTCGTGGCCCGGGCCGGGGCGGTGCGCTCGAGGGTGCGCCGTGCCGCCGCCGCGACGAGTTCGGCGCCCCGGCGACTCCGGGTGAACGCGAGGGTCGGGTGGCCGTCGGCGACGAAGGCGGCGAGGAGGTCGGCGGTCTCCTGGTTCGCCGAGGCCCGGGTACCGAGGGCCTCGTCGATCAACGGTCGCTGCCAGAACACGAACCGGCGGGCGGCCGCCGGGGCCCCGTCATCGGTGATCGCGGTGACCGGCGCGCCGACCAGCGTGCTCGCGAGGCCCTCCGGATTGCCGATGGTCGCGCTCGCGAAGCAGAACGTCGGGTCCGAGCCGTAGCGCGCGCACAGGCGACGCAGGCGACGCAGCACGAGCGCCACGTGACTCCCGAAGACGCCGCGCAGCGAGTGGAGTTCATCGACCACCACGTACTCGAGTCGCATGAGGAAGGTCGCCCACCGGTCGTGCGAGGGCAGGACCCCGACGTGGAGCATCTCGGGGTTCGTGAGTACGACGTTCGCGTGCCGTCGGGCCCAGACGCGGTCCTCCGGTGGGGTGTCACCGTCGTAGGTCACCGCGCGCACCCCGGGGACCAGCCATGACCGCAGGGAGCGGAGCTGATCCTGGGCGAGGGCCTTCGTCGGGAAGAGGAGCAGTGCGGTGCCGGTCCGCCCCTCGCCGACCGCATCGAGGATCGGGAGTTGGTAGCAGAGGCTCTTGCCCGAGGCGGTGCCGGTGGCGATCACGGTGTGCTCGCCGGCCCGCAGCGAGTCGATCGCCGCCGCCTGGTGGCTCCACAGCGCGGTGATCCCGCGGTTGGCGAGTCGTTCGGCGAGCGGGTCGCCCAGCGGTGCCGCGAGTTCGGCGGTGCGGCCCGGCCGGGCCGGGATCCGCGCGTCGTACACGATCCGACCGGCGCGGTCCGGGTCGAGGGCCAGCGCGTCGATCGTCACGCCGGCGTCGGGGTCGTGGGCCACGACTCGAGGGTACCCACCGGTCCCCGTACCGGGTCCGGTCGATCGCGGTCAGCGACCCTGGAGGATCGCGTCGTCGCGGAAGTCCGCGAAGAGCGCGGTGGCGCTCGGTTGCACCTGGAGCCTCGAGCCCACACCGCTCCCGACCGGGATGAGCACGTTCCGGACGTTCGCAGGATCGAGGGAGAGCCCGAGGCGACCGAGTCGGTACGCATCGGTCCAGCCGAGGTTCACGAGTCGGGCGTGCCGACCGAGGGTGCCGAGGAGCGCGAGGGTCCCGGCCGGCCCCGGGTCCTGCGCCCGCAGCTGCGCGAGCGCCTGGAGGATGAAGTACCCCTGGTTCTCGCTGCGCTGCAGGTCACCGGTCGCGAAGCCGAGGCGGTTGCGGTTGAACGCGAGGGCCTGGGTCCCGTTCATGCGCACGGTGCCGACCTCGAAGTTCGCGCCGCTCGACCGGTCGACGTTGCGGCGGGTCACGTTCACGGTCACGCCACCGAGGCCGTCGACCATGCCGATGAAGCCGTCGAAGTCCGTCGTGATGACGTACGAGATGGGGACGCCGACGAGGTTCGACACCGTCCGGGCCATCAGGTCGGGCCCGCCCGCGGACAGCGCGGCGTTGATCTTGTCGGTGCCGCGTCCGGGGATCGCCGCGCCGGTGTCCCGCGGGATGTCGAGGATGGTGCCCTGCCCGGTCGCCGGGTTCACCCCGATCACGTGGATCGCGTCACCGCGGGCCACGGTCTCCCCGGTGCGGGCGTCGGTGCCCACCGCGAGGAGGAAGACCGGCGCGCCCGGCCGTGGGGTCGCGTCGGCGGACGCGACCTTCTGCACGGTCATCCAGGTCGCGCCGCGCGCGAGGGGCAGGGATCCGGCGCGCAGCCACCAGGTCGCGAGTCCGACGAGCGCGAGCGTGAGGACGAGCGGCACGGTCACGAGGGCCGCGACGATCGGATGGCGACGCACCATCAGGGCGCCCCCGTGGTGGAGGAGGTCCGCGTGCCGGGTGGGACCCCCCGACCGTCACGGGTGACGGAGAGGCGCCAGGAGTCGAGCAGCCAGGTGTCGCCCGCGCGGACGAACGCGAGCTCGCCGGTGCGCCGCACGGTCACGGGCCCCCTCCGCGCGTCGCCGGTGATCGTCACGTCGATCGTCACCGCGCCGAGCACCGCAGCCCCGTTCGCATCCGTGAGGATCGTGACCGGTGCCGGCGCGCTCCTGACCCGGACGTCCGCGATCCGGCCGAGTCCGACGTCGCTGAGCGCCTCGGCGTCGGGGCCGGTGGTGCGCGGGGCGGCCTCCGCGGTGGTGACCGTCCGCAGCGGCGCGGATCGGCCGGCCATCGGTTCGAGGGAGGCGGCACGTACGTAGGCCGCGCCCGCAGCGAGGAGTGCCTGCACGTCCGCGGGCGCGGCCTCGCCGACCGCCGAGGTGCGTTCCACGGAGACCGGGCCGGCCGTGAGGGTCAGCGTCGCCGGGCCGGCGCTGGTCGTCGTCGCGTCCCGGGCGCCGTCGTCGTCGCCGCCTCCGCACGCGGCCAGCAGGAGAGCACCGACGAGCACGACGAGGTGCGATCGGAGGCCACGACTGCTGCGCATCAGCCGAGGATGCCACGCCGTGCGGTGCCTGCGGGGTCGCGCCGGACGGCGCACACCATCGTCGCAGGTCAGCGGTGCGGGCGCTCGTCGAGGCGCGTCTGCAGTTCGGCGAGCGCGTCGGTCGAGACGACGAGGTGGAGGATGTCGCCGTCCTGCCCCACGATGTCCTTGCGGGCGACCTGGGCGGTGCCGAGGCGCGTGACCGCGCCGAGTGTGAACCGCCCGGGCTCCTCGAGTTGGTCGAGCCGTTGACCCGCCCAGTGGGAGGGCAGCGACCGCTCGACGAGGTGGATCGATCCCGATCCGTCCGTCCAGTCGACCGGTTGGGTGGACGGGATGAGGCGGCGCACGACCTGATCGGTGGTCCACGACACGGTCGCGACCGTCGGGATGCCGAGGCGTTGGTAGATCGCGGCCCGGCGCGGGTCGTAGATGCGGGCGACCACCCGCTCGACCCCGAAGGTCTCTCGGGCGACGCGGGCCGACATGATGTTCGAGTTGTCGCCCGAGGTCACCGAGGCGAGGGCGCCGGCCTCCTCGATGCCGGCCTCGCGCAGGGTGTCCCGGTCGAATCCGAACCCGACGACCCGGTTGCCCGCGAACCCCTTCGGCAGGCGCCGGAACGCGTCCTTCCGCTTGTCGATGATGGAGACGGTGTGGCCCTGCTGGTGCAGCGAACCGGCGATCTCACTCCCGACCCGGCCGCATCCCACGACGACGACGTGCACCCTGCGTCTCCCTCCGACTGCTCCGGTGTGCGCATCGTAGGACCGGCGTCGGTGCGATGCCCGACCGGACGGTAGGGTCGGCGATCGGGAGGCTCAGCCATGGCCCTGAAGCGGATGTTCGATCGTCTCACCAAACCCGTCGAGGAGCTCGACCGGGTCGCACTCGCGGAGTGGTCCGAGGACGCCCACGCGGTGGCGATCGACCGGATCGAGCTGCGCCGACCGGTCCTCGTGGCCGGCGAGATCTCGTCCGTACGCATCGTCCCGCGTCCGACCGGTTCGGCGCTCGAGATCACGGTGCACGACGGTCACGGCGCGATCACCGCGGTGTTCCTGGGCCGCGGCACCATCCCCGGGCTCACGACCGGTCGACGCGTGCTGCTCGAGGGCGTGCCGTTCCTCCAGGGCGTGCGCACGATCATGATGAACCCGGTGTACCGGATCGTGGCCCACGGCCTCTCGGCCTGACGCCCCGGCGCGACCGGGCCGCCGTCAGTCGGTGGTCAGCAGGTGACGGACGGTCTCCTCGGAGTCCGGCGTCACGAGGGCGAGCACCTCGTCGCCGGTCTCGAAGACCGTGTCGCCCCGCGGGACGATGAGGTGGTCCTCGCGCAGCAGGGCCACGATCGTGGCGTCGCGCGGGATCTCGAGTTCCCGGATCGCCCGACCCACGACCGGCGAGTTGCCGGCGAGGGTGACCTCGACCAGACGGGCCAGACCGCCCTCGAACCGCAGGATCTCGACGAGCTTGCCGACGTTCACGGCCTCCTCGACGAGGCTCGTGATGAGTTGGGGGGTCGACACGAACTGGTCGACGCCCCAGTTCTCGGTGAACATCCACTCGTTCTTCGGGTGGTTCACCCGGGCGATCACCCGCGGGATCCCGAACTCCTGCTTGGCGAGCAGGGAGGTGACGAGGTTGTCCTCGTCGTCACCGGTCGCCGCGACCATCACCTCGCACTCCTCGAGCTTGGCCTCCCGCAGCGAGGACACCTCGCAGGAGTCGCCCACGTACCACTCGATGCCGTCCTCGACGTCGCTGCGATCCACGACGGCCTGCCGCTGCTCGATGATGAGCACCTCGTGGCCGGACCGCCGCAGCGCGTTGGCCACGTGCAGTCCGACGTTCCCGGCTCCGGCGATGGCGACCCGCATGGCTGCGAACGTACACGGCCCGTGGCGAGCGATGCCGATCCGTCGGCGAGCGCCGTGCCCGCACCCGGTGCGGGGTCGGGCCGCCGGACGGTGGCAGGATGGTCCCTCGGCCGGCGGCGAGGTCATCGGACGGTCAGCGAGCGGGCGGCGACGGGCCGCCGGGTGGGAGCGATCAGGCATGTTCTCGGTGCTCAAGCGGCTGGTCGTCGGTCGGCCGCTCGCGACGACGGAGCAGGAGCATCAGCGCATCTCGAAGAAGATCGCGCTCGCGGTCTTCTCGTCGGACGCGATCTCCTCCACCGCGTACGCGACCGAGGAGATCCTGTTCGTCGTCGCTCTCGGCGCCTCGAGCCTCGCCCTCGGCCTCGACGTCCTCATCCCGATCGCGATCGCCGTCGCGATCCTCCTGGCGATCGTGGTGACCTCGTACCGCCAGACGATCTTCGCCTACCCGAGCGGCGGCGGCTCCTACGTCGTGTCCCGCGAGAACCTCGGTGAGACCCCGTCGCTCGTGGCGGGTGCGTCACTGCTGGTCGACTACATCCTCACGGTCGCGGTGTCGATCTCCGCCGGCGTCGCGGCCATCGTGTCGATCCCGGCCCTGCGCGGTCTCGCGACGCACCGCGTCGAGCTCGGCCTCGTCCTCATCCTCATCATCAGCCTCGCCAACCTCCGCGGGCTCAAGGAGTCGGGCTCGGTCTTCTCGGTGCCGACCTACAC
>JBEAXD010000284.1:0-2709 GCA_041159995.1 Actinomycetota bacterium
GGGCGCTGCTCACCGTCGAGCGGCTCGGGGCGGCGGTGGATCCACCGCTCCTCGGTGCCGCGGCGACGGGTCGCGGGGACCCGGTCTGCGGAGTGGCACTCCCGGCCGACGGCGCCGGGGCGCTCGGCTGGGCGTTGGTCTGCATGAACACCTCGGCGACGTAGAGGCCGCCCGGCGTGTCGACGACCCCGATGCCCACGTGGGTGAAGCCGGGATCGACGAGGTTCTTGAGGTGGCCGGCGGAGGCCACGAAGGCGTTGTGCACCGAGGTCACGTCCCCGCCCCGGCCGACGTTCTCGCCGACCCGCTTCCAGTTGCCCGGGAGCCCGGAGGTCAGGGTCGAGTGGGCGAGCACGCCGGTGTCGGCCATGTACTGGGCCCAGCCCTGCGCCTTCGCCGTGAGGGTGCCGTCGACCTGGAGGCTCGGCAGGCCACGGCTGGCCCGGAGCGAGTTGGTCAACGAGATGAACTGGGAGGCAGCGGCGGTGTTGGCGGCGCCGGCGCTCGTGGCCGGCACGAAGCCGACGACCGCGGTGAGCAGCGCGGTCCCGACCAGCAGGCCTCGCAGGGTTCGTCCGTTCCGCATCGCTCACCTCCCCGTGTCCTCGGGGGCCGGTACCTGACCCAGCCCCGTTCCAAGAGGGGTATCGGCGGGGGACGCCCGATCCTTGAGGCGAGCGCCCGGAACATCGCGACCGCATCAGAACCTCGTACCTGCAAGGTTCTCGATCCGTAGAAGTTGGCAATACCGGGTTCCGCCGCTACATTCCCGGCGCATGAGCAACCACCGACCGGGCCGGGTCGCCGAGATCCTGGGCGTGAGCGTGGACACCGTGCGGCGCTGGGCCGACGAGGGCCGCCTGCAGACGGTGCGCTCCGAGGGCGGTCAACGGCTCATCGACGGCGCCTCGGTGGCCCGGTTCGTCGCCGACCGGCACGTGGCGGCCCCGGCCGCCGTCCAGTCCGCACGGAACCGCCTCCCCGGGATCGTCACCCGGATCGAGCGCGACGGGCTGAGCGCGGTGGTCGAGATCCAGGCCGGTCCGCACCGGGTCGTCTCGATGATCACCCGCGAGGCCGCCGACGACCTCGGGCTGGAGGTCGGCGACCTCGCGACCGCCGTGGTGAAGGCCACGGACGTCATCGTCGAGGGCGATCGGTGAGGCGACCCCGCGCGCGGGTCCTCCTGGGCCTCGCGGTGGTCACGGTGCTCGGCGTCGCGGGGTGCCGGTCCGCGGCCGATGTCGGCGCGCCCGCGACGCCGGCGGCGACCGGCGCGGTCTCGGGGTCGATCACGGTGTCGGCGGCGTCATCGCTCACCGACGTGTTCACGACGATCGCCCGTGGGTTCTCGCGTGTGCACCCCGGCGCACGCGTCACCCTGAACTTCGGCTCGTCGAGCGTGCTGGCCACGCAGATCGAGCAGGGTGCACCCGCCGACACCCTCGCGGCGGCCGACCCCGAGGCCATGGACGCGCTCGTCGCCGCCGACCTCGTCGCGGGGTCGCCGACGGTGTTCGCGCGCAACCGCCTCACGATCGTGACGAAGGTCGGCAACCCGGAGGGCATCCGCTCGGTCGCCGACCTCGCGGACGCGGGCACGGTCTCGTTGTGCGCGTCGACGGCGCCGTGCGGCAAGTACACGGCGCGGGTGCTCGTGAACGCCGGGGTGACGATTCCGGAGTCCGCGGTCACGCGGGGAACCGATGCGCGGTCGACGATCGCCGCGGTGATCTCCGGGGACGCCGATGCCGCGATCGTCTACGTCACCGACGCGAACGCGGCCGGGCGCGCGGTGACGACGGTGCCCATCGCCCTGCGGGCCGAGGTGGTCGCGGAGTATCCGATCGCGACGCTGGCGTCGTCCGGGGCTCCCGCGGTGTCGGCGGCGTTCATCGAGTACGTGCGGTCGCCGAGGGGTCAGTCGGTACTGCGGGCCGCAGGCTTCCTCCCGGCCGCCCCGGCACCGTGAACCTCTCGGCGCGCCGCACGCCGTGGGGCGTCGTCCTGTGCGCGGCGATCGGGTTCGCGTTCCTGCTCGTACCCCTCCTCGGTCTCCTGCGGCAGGTCGCGTGGGGCGATCTGGGCGCTGCGCTCGGGAGCGACGAGGCACTCGCAGCGCTGCGCCTCTCCATCGTCTGCTCGATCTGTGCCACGTTGCTGTCCGTCGCGTTCGGCGTGCCGCTGGCCTGGGTGCTCGCACGCCTCGAGTTCCCGGGCCGACGCATCGTGCGGGCGCTCGTCCTGCTGCCCATCGTGCTGCCGCCGGTCGTCGGCGGGGTCGCGCTCTTCGCTGCGTTCGGACGATCCGGACTCCTCGGCGGCCCGCTGCACGACTGGTTCGGCGTCCAGTTCACGTTCTCACCCGCCGGCGTCGTGCTCGCCGAGACGTTCGTGGCGATGCCGTTCCTCGTCATCACGGTCGAGGCTGCACTGCGGGCCCTGGATCCGCACCTCGAGGAGGCGGCCGAGGAACTCGGCGCGTCGCGCACGACGGTGCTGCGCCGCATCACGCTCCCGCTCGTCGCGCCCGCCATCGCCGCGGGGGCGGCGCTCGCCTGGGCCCGGGCCCTCGGGGAGTTCGGGGCGACGATCACCTTCGCCGGCAACGTCTCGGAGCGGACCCGCACCGTGCCACTCGCCGTCTACCTCCTGCTCGAGGGCGATCCGCAGGTCGCGGTGGCGCTCAGCGTGACGCTGCTCGTCGTC
>JBEAXD010000047.1:0-7570 GCA_041159995.1 Actinomycetota bacterium
TCCCGAGATCAGCGGACGAGTCGGATCACGGTGCCGGGTGACTTGTTCGAGATCCACATGTGGGTACCGTCGAACGTCGGTGCAGCAGGCACGGTTCCGACGCCGAATCGGGTCCCCAGCACCGTTCCCGCTTGGTCGATCTTCGTGATCGAGCCCGTACCGCTGGTCACCCAGATGACCCCGCCGTCCCACGCGATGCCGGTGGGCTCCACCACCGGCACCGTTCTCACCACCGACGCCAGGTTCGCGTTGATGACCGTCACATCATCGGACAGCTCGTTGGCGACCCACACGAACGTACCGTCGTACGCGATCGACGTGGGCGTGTTCCCCGTCGCGACCACGTTCGTGATGAAGGACGTCGCGCTGATGCGACTCACCGAGTTCCCGGTTCGGTTCGCCACCCACATGTTGGTGCCGTCGTAGGCGATCGCACCCGGCCCCGATCCCGTGGCGATCGTCGAGACGATCACTCCGGTCAGTCCGTTGATCCGGGTGACCGTGTTGTCCGCAGGGTTCGTGACCCACACGTAGAACCCGTCGTAGGCGACCCCCCCGGCCGAGGCGACCGCGATGGTCGCCGTCACCGTGTTGTTGCTCGGGTCGATGCGCGACACCGAGTTCGATCCCGAGTTCGCCACCCAGATCGCGCCGGCTCCGACCACGATCCCGGTCGGTTGGGATCCGACGGTGACCGTCGCCTCGACGGTCTGCGTCGCCGCATCGATCCTCGACACCGTTCCCAGAAGCGAGTTCACGACCCAGAGGTCCGAGCCGTCGAATGCGCTCTGCGGCGAACTGTTGCTGCCCGTGTTCACGCTGATCGATTCGACGCAGGCGGCGGCGTACCAGCGGATCGGGGCGGTGCAGCGCGCCATGCCCGTTGCACCCGTCGCACCGGCGGCTCCCGTCGCCCCCGTGCTGCCCGTCGCACCCTTGATCCCCGCCGTCCCCGTCGCACCGGTCGCACCCGTCGCACCCGTCGCACCTCCACCGGTCGCCGGGTCGTAGTAGCCGACGATGTCGATGATCACGTCGATCGTCCCGGTGAGGTTGAAGACCTTGATGGCCCCCGATGCACTGAGCCCGACCGTGACCTGGTTCGGCGTCGGGGGACTCGTCGGGATCCAGTTCAGGTTCGACGCAGTGGGACGACTGACATCAGCCGGGTACACGGTGAGGTACGACGCCGCCGTCGGATTCACGGTGGTGACATTCGTCGCGATGCCCGTGGCGCTCGACGGGATCGTGCAGTTGCCGTTCGTTCCCGTCACCTGGAAGGTGGCCACATTCGCATCGCCGCCCGCGATCGGCGTGCTCCGTGTACCCACCGTCGACGGAGCGGGTCGGGTGTCGACGAGTCGACACGGCGCGATCGGCACGAGCACGGACGGGGTTCCGGAGCCCACCGCCCCGATCGCGAACGCTCCGACACCGAGTGCACCGACGAGGATCACGAGGACCGCGATCGTACGGGTGGTCCGGTTCGAGCTCACGATCTACCTCCGGCGCGATGAGCGGTGACCGCCGCAGCGTAGACACGAGCTCGCGCGGCCTTCGGGGACCCGACGGTCCCGAACGCGATTCGAGGCGACCGCTTTCGGTCGCCTCGTCGGGGCCCGCTGGAGCGGGCCGGTGGGGCTAGCTGGAATCGAACCAGCGACCTCACCCTTATCAGGGGTGCGCTCTAACCGACTGAGCTATAGCCCCGCTCAGGGAGGGGGCAGGTTAGCAGCCGGGCCGCAGGGCTCCGCCAGCCGACCCGACTCAGAGGTGCTCCTCCTCCACGAGGACCACCTCGATGCCGCCGGTCCACTCGGCGAACACGTTGTAGATGAGTGCGGCGATGGTGGTCATCATCGTGGAGATCGCCACCATCACGAGGCCGACGAGCACGAAACCCTCGAGGATCTGCACCGAGGCGAACCGGAAGTTCCTCGCCGAGAGGAGGCTGCCGAGGAACTCCTCGAGACCGGAGATCGCACCGAGCGCTGCGGCGACCAGCCAGATGATGACCGAGGCGATGACCAAGATCACGAGGAGGGCGACGTTGAACAGCAACGTGATGCGCACGACCGACCAGATGTCGATGCGGCGCACCTCGTAGCGACGCTTCTCGGGCTCGGCGGTCGGGCGTGCCGCCGGGAGCGCATCACCGGTCGCCGTGCCGTCCGAACCGCGCGGGGCCATGGGACCGCTCACTCCTCGTCGCCGTCGGAACCGTCAAGCACCGGCGCGACCGCGACGACGGTCTCGCCCTCGCCCACCGACGAGACCTTCACCCCGGTCGCGTCCCGACCCTGGGAGGAGATGTCCTTCGTCGCGATGCGCACTGCGTTGCCGGTCGACGAGAACACGAGGATCTCGTCGTCGGGGAGCACCGTGAACGCGGCGACCACGCCGCCGCGGGACGCCGTGATCTTCATCCCCCGTACGCCCTGCCCACCTCGACCCTGCTGGTTGAAACGATCGAGCTTGGTCCGCTTGCCGTGACCGGAGGACGACACGAAGAGCATCACCGCGTCGTCCCGGGCCACGTCGCAGGAGACCACCGCATCATCGGCGTTCTTCAGCTTCATACCCCGGACCCCGGCTGCGGCCCGGCCCATCGCCCGGACGTCCTCCTCGCTGAACCGGATGGTCATGCCGTTGCGGGAGACCATGAAGATGTCGCTCTTCCCGTCGGTCTGCACGACCCGGACGAGTTCGTCGTCGTCCTTGAGGTTGATGGCGATGAGGCCGGTGCGCAACGAGGAGTCGTACTCGCTCATCTTGGTCTTCTTGACCTGACCCCGCTTCGTGGCGAAGAACAGGTACGTGCCGTCCTCGTAGGTGCGGGTGTCGATGACGGCCTGCACCTTCTCCTCCGGCCCGAGTGCGATGAGGTTGACGACCGCCGTGCCGCGCGCGGTCCGCTCCTTCATCGGGATCTCGTGGGCGCGCAGTCGGTAGACCTTGCCACGGTTCGAGAAGAACAGCAGGTACGAGTGTGCGGTGGTCGTGAGGAGGTGCTCGACGTAGTCGCCGTCCTTGAGCGCCTGACCCCGTACCCCGCGCCCGCCACGGCCCTGCCGTCGGAACGTGTCGGCCGCCACCGTCTTGATGTAGCCCTTGCTCGTGAGGACGACGATGACCTCCTCGTCCTCGATGAGATCGAGATCCGAGAGATCGCCGGTGTCCATCGTGATGAGCGTGCGGCGCCCGTCCGCGTACTTCTCCCGCACCTCGCCGAGTTCGGTGCGGATGACCTCCCGCTTGCGCTCGTCGGAGTCGAGGATCGCCTGCAGATCCGCGATCGTGCGCTGCAGTTCCTCGTACTCGTCGCGCAGCTTCTGCTGCTCGAGGCGGGCGAGGCGGCGCAGCGGCATCTCGAGGATGTGGTTCGCCTGGATCTCGGTGAACTCGAACGGCGCGGCCATGAGGCCCGCCCGAGAGGACTCCGTGTCCTCGCTCGCCCGGATGAGCGCGATGATGGCGTCGAGCATGTCGAACGCCTTCACGAGGCCCTCGACGATGTGGGCCCGGTCCTCGGCCTTCTTGAGCCGGAACTGGGTCCGCCGGGTGATGACCTCGATCTGGTGCTGGACGTAGACCTTGATCGCCGCGTCGAGCGTGAGGACCCGAGGCACACCGTCGACGAGCGCCAGCATGTTCGCTGCGAAGTTGGTCTGCATCGGGGTGTGCTTCCAGAGCTGGTTCAGCACGACCTGGGCGTTCGCGTCACGCTTGAGTTCGATGACGAGGCGCGTCGTGTCACCGCTCGACTCGTTGCGGACGTCACGGATGCCCTCGATCTTGCGGTCGTTGACCAGTTCCGCGATCTTGGTGCCGATGACCTCCACCGAGGTCTGGTACGGCACCTCGGTGACCACGATGCGCTGGTCGCCCCGCTTGCCCTCGTCGATCTCGGCCACCGCGCGCATCCGGATCGAACCGCGACCGGTGCGGTAGGCGTCGCGGATGCCGCTCGTGCCGAGGATGGTCGCGCCGGTCGGGAAGTCCGGACCCTTCACGAAGGCCATGAGGTCGTCCGCGGTCGCGTCGGGGTTGTCGACGACGTGGAGCGCCGCGTCGATCACCTCACCGAGGTTGTGCGGCGGGATGTTGGTGGCCATGCCGACCGCGATGCCGCCGCCGCCGTTCACGAGCAGGTTCGGGAAGCGAGCGGGCAGCACCGCCGGCTCGACCGTGCCCCCGTCGTAGGTGGCGATCATGTCGACGGTGTCCTCGTCGATCTCGCCGAGCAGTTGCATGGCCAACGGAGCGAGCTTGGCCTCGGTGTACCGGGCGGCCGCAGGACGGTCCATCGGGTCGGGCGACCCGAAGTTCCCGTGACCATCGACCAGCGGGTACCGCAGCGAGAAGTCCTGCGCCATCCGGGCGAGCGCGTCGTAGATCGCCTGGTCGCCGTGCGGGTGGTAGTAGGCCATGACCTGACCGACCGTGTTCGCGCACTTCTTGTGCTGGCGGTCGGGACGCAGGCCCGCGTCGTACATGCCGTAGAGGATCCGACGCTGCACCGGCTTCAGGCCGTCCCGGGCGTCGGGCAGGGCCCGCGAGGTGATGACCGACATCGCGTAGTCGAGGAAGGATCGCTCCATCTCCTCCTGGATCGCGATGGGCTCGACGTTGCCGAGCGTCTGCTGGATGCCGTCGTCCGGCATGGTGTTCCTCCCCGCGCCGATCGGGCGCGCGTCGTGGTCGGGCCCCTCAGATGTCGAGGAAGCGGACGTCCTTCGCGTTCTTCTGGATGAATCCCTTGCGCGCCTCGACGTCGTCACCCATGAGGGTCGAGAACGCCTGATCGGCGAGCGCGGCCTCCTCGATCGACACCTGCAACAGCGTGCGGGTCATCGGGTTCATGGTCGTCTCGCCGAGTTCCTGCCAGTCCATCTCGCCGAGGCCCTTGAATCGGCTGACCTCGAACCGTCGACCCTCGTGCTCGGATTCGAAGCGTCGCAGCGCCGCCTCGTCCTTGAGGTACGAGCGCTCCTTGCCGAGGTCGGCCCGGAAGAGCGGGGGTTGGGCGATGTAGACGTGACCGTTGCGCACGATCTCGGGCAGTTGCCGGTAGAAGAACGTGAGCAGGAGCGTGCGGATGTGCGAGCCGTCGACGTCGGCGTCCGACATCAGCACGATCTTGTGGTACCGGAGCTTCTCGCCGTCGAACTCCTCCTGGATCCCCGTCCCGCACGCGGTGATGAGGGCCTGGATCTCCTCGTTCTTCAGCATCTTGTCGATGCGCGACCGCTCGACGTTGAGGATCTTGCCCCGGATCGGCAGGATCGCCTGGAACTCCGGATTGCGGGCCCGCTTGGCGGAACCGCCGGCGCTGTCACCCTCGACGATGAAGATCTCGCACTGCTTCGGGTCCTTGGACGAGCAGTCGGCGAGCTTGCCCGGCATCGACGCGGACTCGAGCAGCGAGCGCCGCCGCGTGAGGTCGCGAGCCTGACGGGCGGCGAGGCGGGCCCGCGAGGCCTGCGTCGCCTTCATGACGATCGCCTTGGCCTCGGACGGGTGCTCCTCGAGCCAGTCGCCCAACTTCTCGTTCGTGGCCTTCTCGACCAGCGAACGCATCTCGGTGTTGCCGAGCTTGGTCTTGGTCTGACCCTCGAACTGCGGGTTCTGCAGCTTCACGGAGATGATCGCGGTGAGGCCCTCGCGGATGTCCTCGCCCTGGAGGTTGGGGTCCTTCTCCTTGAGGAGGCCCTTGCCGCGCGAGTACTTGTTGACCGCGTTCGTGAGCGCCTTCTTGAAGCCCTCCTCGTGCATCCCGCCCTCGGTCGTGGCGATGTTGTTGGCGAACGAGTGGATGCCCTCGTGGTAGCCGGTGTTCCACTGCATGGCGACGTCGACCTCGGAGCCGTCGGCGATCTCCTCGAACGCCACGACCCGCTTGAAGATCGGCTCCTTCGTCGCGTTGAGGTGCCGCACGAAGTCGGTGATGCCGCCGTTGAACTTGAAGTCCTCGGCGATCGGCGGATCCTCCCGCTCGTCGCGGAACCGGATCTCGAGCCCCTTGTTGAGGAACGCCATCTCGCGCAGACGCTCGATGAGGGTGCGCGCGCTGAACTCGGTGGTCTCGGTGAAGATCGTCGGGTCCGGCCAGAAGGTGACCGAGGTGCCGGTCCGCTTCGACTCGCCCACCTTCTTGAGCGGCCCCGTCGGGCTGCCGCCGCGCTCGAACGACATCTGGTACTTGCCGCCGTCGCGGTGGATCTCGAGGTCGAGCTTCGTGGACAGTGCGTTCACCACGGACACGCCGACGCCGTGGAGGCCGCCGGAGATCTTGTAGCCCTCGCCGCCGAACTTCCCGCCGGCGTGGAGCACCGTGAGGACGATCTCGGCCGCGGACTTCTTCTTGTCCTCGGGGTGCGGATCGACCGGGATGCCGCGGCCGTTGTCGACGACCCGGCAGCCGCCGTCGGCCAGGAGGGTGACGTCGATGCGGGTCGCATGGCCCGCCATGGCCTCGTCGACCGAGTTGTCGACGACCTCGTAGACGAGGTGGTGGAGACCGGTCGGGCCGGTCGATCCGATGTACATGCCGGGGCGCTCGCGGACGGGCTCGAGGCCCTTGAGCACCGTGATGTCCTTGGCTCCGTAGGCCACTGAGTGGGCACCTCTCGGGAGGGGTCTGCAGGTCGGTTCGGGGTCGGGCTCGGATGGTCCGAGGAGGGTCCGAGGATCGGGGGTCCGCCGGGGCCCTCGACCACCCCCGGAAATGCGCGAAAGCGCAGGTCAGAGGCGGTTTTCCGGCTCCCGTGAGCCTACCAGAGGCAGGGCCTCCGGACCGGGGTTTCCGGCCGATTTCTCACGGGTTCGCGGACCGTCCTCGGCACCCCTCGGACGACCGCGACATGGTGGCGCCGGGGTCGGACACCGGCACCCGGATCAGGCCCCGCGCGGGTCCTCGCGCAGGACCCGGACGCGCACGTCGCGGACCGTCCCGGCCCCCTGACGCGCGTCGACCTCGGCCGCGACACGGGGTCCCTCGAACCGCGCCCGCGACGCCCAGGCCGGATCGGTCGCGCCGAGGACGAGCACGCCGTCGCGCAGGGAGACGAAGCGGACGTGGGGCGCGAGCTCGGGGCCGAGGATGTCGTCCCAGTCCGTCGCGATCCGAGCGATCCGGCGGGGGTCGTCGGCCCCCAGGTCGCGACCGACCGCACCCACGACGTCGCCGAGCGGCCTGGGCTCGCGATCCCGCGCCATCAGCGACCCTCCGCCACGTGGCCCTCGGTGACCCGCAACCAGCGGTCCGCGCGCACCCCGTCCGGGAGCAGTCCGGCCGTCGTGAGCAGGGTCTGACCGCCCGGCAGGTGCTCGAGCAGAGCGGCCGACCGGGAGGGATCCAGCTCGCTGAACACGTCGTCGAGGAGCAGCAGCGGCTCCTCCCCGAGGACCTCGGCCACCACCCGGTGGCCCCCGAGTCGCATCGCGAGCGCCAGGCTGCGCTGCTCACCCTGGGAGGCGGTGGTGCGCGCTTCGAGGCCGTGGAGGGTGAGACGCCACTCGTCCCGGTGGGGTCCGACCAAGGTCAGGCCGCGCTCCACCTCCCGTCGAC
>JBEAXD010000051.1:0-2838 GCA_041159995.1 Actinomycetota bacterium
CCCGGCGATCCCGGCGGGGGACGACGCGACGGTGACCAAGGTGACCGACGGGGACACGATCGTGGTGAACGGTGGCACGAAGGTCCGGCTCATCGGCGTCGACACACCGGAGGTGTACTTCGGCGCGGAGTGCTGGGGTTACGAGGCGTCGAGCTTCACGAAGTCGGCGCTCTCGCCGGGCACCCGGGTGCGACTCGAGTACGACAACAACCGCACCGATCGCTACGGGCGCACGCTCGCGTACGTGTACCGACTCTCCGACGGACTCAACGTGCAGGTGGCGCTCCTCCGGGGCGGGTACGCCGCGGCGTACCCCTTCGCCGACACCCCGCGCTACCACCGGTGGTTCGCCGAGGAGGCGACGGCGGCGAAGGCCGCAGGTGCCGGCGGTTGGAGTGAGTGCGCCGGCCGGGACGGACCGCTGAGCGGGCCGGCCGTGAAGTGAACGCGCGTACGCTCGGCCCATGACCGAGCCGCCCCCCGTCGAGCGACCGAGCCGCACCGAGGCCGAACGACTCCAGTACGCGATCGGCGCGATCCCCTCCTTCCTCCAGCAACCCCACGCACTCTCCGAGGCCGACCTCGATCGGTGGCGACCCGACGTCGCGATCCTCGGCGCCCCGTTCGACCTGGGCGTCTCGAACCGCCCCGGGGCCCGGTTCGGCCCACGCGCGCTGCGCACGCAGGCCTACGAGTCCGGCACCTACCACCTGAGTCACGGGGTCGAGATCACCGACTGGCTCACGATCGTCGACCACGGGGATGCGCACTGCCCGAACGGCCAGATCGAGGCCTCGCTCGCGAACATCCGGGCGCGGGTGCACGGCGTCGCGCGACGAGGGATCCTCCCGATCACCGTGGGCGGCGACCACACCGTCGTCTGGCCCGCGCTCACCGGGATCGCCGACCACCTCGGGTACGGGCGCATCGGCATGCTCCACTTCGATGCACACGCCGATACGGCACGTGAGATCGACGGCGCGATCGCGAGCCACGGCACGCCGATGTTCCACCTCGTCGACTCGGGTGCGGTCCGGCCCGATCGCTTCGCGCAGATCGGCCTGCGGTCCCACTGGCCCGAGGAGGAGGTGTGGGACTGGATGCACGAGGTCGGCATCCGCTCGTACCTCATGGACGAGGTGGTGGCCCGGGGGATCGTGGCGGTGGTCGACGATGCGATGGATCACGTGCTCACCGACTGCGACGCGGTCTACCTCTCGGTCGACATCGACTGTCTCGACCCGGCGTTCGCCCCCGGGACCGGGACGCCCGAACCGGGCGGGCTGCAGGCCCGTGAACTGCTGCTCGCCCTGCGACGCATCGCTCGACGCGTCCCGCTCGTGGGCATGGACCTCGTCGAGGTCGCCCCCGCCTACGACCACGCCGACGTGACGGTGAACTCGGCCCACCATGCGATCGTGGAGGTGTTGGCCGCGCTGGCGGCCAACCGTCGTGACGCCGTCGGCGGTGCGCCCGGCCGACCGGCCCGGCGCGACTGACGCCTACTCGCCCAGTGGGGTCTCGCGCGTCGGGGTGAACATGCCGAGGACGAACGCGTCCGGGGTGGGCTCGCCCTCCCAGTCCCAGGCCACGATCTCGTCGAGCGAGCGCCGACCGACCGCGGCCCGGACGATCTCGAACCGTGGGGTGCGCAGCGTCGCGGTGACGGAACCATCGCCGACGACGTCCTCACCGGCCTCGTGCACGACCCGCACCGCGCCGGCGCCGCCCCGGGCGAGCCCGGCCGCGACGACCGCGGTCGCGTAGGAGTACGCGATCGCATCGGAGTCACGCGCACCGGGCGCGCCGATGGCGTGGCGGATGTCGTGCTCGTGGGTGACGGCGTCCGTGAGGAACATGGTGCGCATCATCGGTGGGAAGTCGCCGATGGTGGGCTCGATGACGGCCGACCCGTGCTCCCACTCCTCCAGCAGGTCGGCGACCGGGATGCCGCGACGACGATCGACCTGGGCCTGGGTCCACGCGTCGGTCGCCACGCCGTCGAGGTTCCCCTCGACGATGTCCGTCACATCGCCGATGAGGTGGGCCAGCAGGTCGTGGACGGACCAGGCCGGAGTCGCCGGTGCGATGCGGTCGAGCGTGTCGGCGTCGAGGTCGCGGACGAGGTCCGCGACGCGGCCGCGGATGCCCCGGTAGATGGCGATCGGATCGTCGTTCGGCATGGCGACGACGCTAGTGCTCGCCCCGCACGACGGCTGCGGCCTCGGTCGCCCGCGCCCGCACCTCATCCTCGCCCTCGATCACCCGGCCGCGCATGAGCACGCGCCCGTCGACGACCGCGGTGTCGACGACCGATCCGGTCGCCGAGTACACGAGCGCGGCGTCGAGCGGTGCGAGCAGCAGTTCCGGCACGTCGAGATCGAGCAGCAGCAGGTCGGCCGGCTGGCCCACGGCGAGCGGGGTCGCTCCGAGCCGCGGGGCCATCGCGCCGGTCGCGATCGCCCACGCATCGGGTGCGGGCAGTGCCGCCGGGTCGACGGCCGTGTGCTTCTGGAGCAGGGCCAGCACCTTGACGTCCTGGATGAGGTCGAGGGAGTTGTTCGAGGCCGCGCCGTCGGTCCCGATGCCGATCGCACACCCCGCCGCACGTGCGTCGGGGTACCGGAACGCCCCGCCCACCGCGAGCTTCATGTTGGAGACCGGGCAGGTGACGAGCGTCGCGCCGCGCTCGGCGATGAGGGCGAGCTCGGCGTCGTCGAGGTGCACGCCGTGCGCGAACACGCTGCGGTCGTTCACGAGCCCGAGGGAGTCGAGGTACGCCACCGGGCGCATCCCGTGCTCCCGCACGCAGTCGTCCACCTCGCCCGCGGTCTCGGC
>JBEAXD010000081.1:0-3134 GCA_041159995.1 Actinomycetota bacterium
GATCAACACGCTCAAGGGCAACCGCAACTGGATGCGGGCCCGTGAGGCCCTCCTCGCCTCGGAGGTCCTGCCCGGCGACCTCGATCGGATCTTCCCGATCTGTGATCCCGAGGGTTCGGACTCGGCGTCGTTCGACGAGGTCCTCGAACTCCTCCACCTCGGCGGGCGGTCGCTGCCGCACGCCGTGCTCATGATGATCCCGGAGGCCTGGGAGAACCACGAGTCGATGAGCCCCGAGAAGCGGGCGTTCTACCGGTTCCACGCCTCGGTCATGGAGCCCTGGGACGGACCGGCCGACATCGCGTTCACCGACGGCACCGTGATCGGGGCGGTCCTCGACCGCAACGGCCTCCGACCGTCCCGCATCTGGGTGACGTCCGATGGCCTCGTGGTCATGGCCTCGGAGGTCGGCGTGCTCGACATCGACCCGGCCACCGTGGTCTCGAAGCGTCGCCTCGAGCCGGGTCGGATGTTCCTCGTCGACACGGCTCAGGGTCGCATCATCGAGGACGAGGAGATCAAGGCCGAACTCGCAGCGGCGGCCCCGTACCGGGAGTGGCTCGACGCGGGCCTCGTGCACCTCGACGACCTCCCGCCCCGCGCCGCGCTCACGCCGGTGCACGCGACCGCGGTCGCTCAGCAACGGCTGTTCGGCTACACGCAGGAGGAGATGCGGGTGCTGGTCGGGCCCATGGCCCGCACCGGGGCGGAGGCCATCGGTTCGATGGGTACCGATACGCCGATCGCGGTGCTCTCGGATCGACCGCGGATGCTCTACGACTACTTCCAGCAGTTGTTCGCGCAGGTCACGAACCCGCCGCTCGATGCCATCCGCGAGGAGCTCGTCACCTCGATCGGCGGCACACTCGGTCCTGAGGCGAACCTGCTCGCGCCGGGTCCGGAATCGTGCCGTCAGATCGTGCTCCCGCACCCGATCCTCGACAACGAGGACCTCGCCAAGCTCCGCTACATCGACGAGGAGGGCGGGGTCGAGGGGTTCAAGCCGGTCACCATCGACATCCTGTACCCGGTGGTCGGTGGCGGCGACGCGATGCGGCTCGCGATCGAGCGGATCCGCCACCAGGCGAGCGACGCGATCGCCGGTGGGGCCAACCTCATCATCCTGAGCGACCGCTACGCCGACCACGAGCACGCACCCATCCCGGCGCTGCTCGCCACGGCGGCGGTCCACCACCACCTCATCCGCGAGAAGACGCGTACTCGGGTCGGACTCGTCGTGGAGACCGGCGAGGCCCGCGAGGTGCACCACCACGCGCTCCTCGTCGGCTTCGGGGCGGCCGCGGTCAACCCGTACCTCGTGTTCGACGCGTTGCGGGACATGATCGCCGAGGGGCACATCGCGCTCACCCCGCGCAAGGCCGCGAAGCTCTACATCAAGGCTGCGGGCAAGGGCATCCTCAAGATCATGTCGAAGATGGGGATCTCGACCGTCGCGTCCTACACCGGTGCTCAGGTGTTCGAGGCGATCGGCCTCGGCGACGAGATCATCGACGAGTACTTCACCGGCACGACGAGCCGGCTGGGTGGCATCGGACTCGACACGATCGCGGCGGAGGTCGCGGCGCGGCATGCGCTCGCGTTCCCCGATCGGCCCGAGGAGCTCGCACATCGCACCCTCGAGGTCGGGGGCGAGTACCAGTGGCGCCGGGAGGGCGAGTACCACCTCTTCAACCCGGACACCGTGTTCCGGCTGCAGCACGCGACCCGGACGGGCCGCTACGACGTGTTCAAGGAGTACACGCGCCTCGTGGACGACCAGTCGAAGCGACTGGCCACCCTGCGCGGGCTGTTCCGCCTCCGGACGGGCGAGCGGCCGGCCGTGCCGATCGACGAGGTCGAACCCGTCTCGGCGATCGTCCAGCGGTTCTCCACCGGTGCCATGTCCTACGGATCGATCTCGGCCGAGGCGCACGAGACGCTCGCGGTCGCCATGAACCGGCTCGGCGCCAAGTCGAACACCGGCGAGGGTGGTGAGGACGCCGAGCGGTTCACGCCCGATGCGAACGGCGATCTCCGGAGGTCATCGATCAAGCAGGTGGCCTCGGGCCGGTTCGGGGTGACGAGCGAGTACCTCGTCAACGCCGACGACATCCAGATCAAGATGGCCCAGGGTGCCAAGCCCGGTGAGGGGGGTCAGCTGCCCGGCCACAAGGTGTACCCGTGGATCGCGAAGACCCGGCACTCGACGCCGGGCGTGGGGCTCATCTCGCCGCCCCCGCACCACGACATCTACTCCATCGAGGATCTGGCCCAACTCATCCACGACCTCAAGAACTCGAACCCGGCCGCTCGCATCCACGTGAAGCTCGTGGCCGAGGTCGGGGTCGGGACGGTCGCCGCCGGCGTCGCGAAGGCGCATGCCGACGTCGTGCTCATCTCGGGCCACGACGGCGGCACCGGAGCCTCGCCGCTCACCTCGGTGAAGCACGCCGGCGCGCCCTGGGAGCTCGGGCTCGCCGAGACCCAGCAGACGCTGCTGCTCAACGGGCTGCGCGACCGCATCGTCGTACAGACCGACGGCCAGCTCAAGACGGGGCGGGACGTCATCATCGCGGCGCTGCTCGGGGCCGAGGAGTTCGGCTTCGCCACGGCGCCGCTCGTCGTGAGCGGCTGCGTGATGATGCGAGTCTGCCATCTCGACACCTGCCCGGTCGGCGTGGCGACCCAGAACCCGGAACTCCGCAAGCGGTTCAGCGGCAGGCCGGAGTTCGTCGTCAACTTCTTCGAGTACATCGCCGAGGAGGTGCGGGAGTACCTCGCCGAGCTCGGGTTCCGCAGCCTCGAGGAGGCCATCGGACACGCCGAGCTCATCGACACCGACGAGGCGGTCGAGCACTGGAAGACCGCGGGGCTCGACCTCTCGCCGATCCTCCACGTGCCCGCGTTCGACGAGTCGGTCCAGGACCGTCGCTGCACGAAGTCGCAGGATCATGGGCTCGACCGTGCGCTCGACGTCCGGCTCATCGAGGCCGCCGCGCCTGCGCTCGAGCGGGCCGAGACCATCAGGTTTCCCATGGAGGTGCGCAACGTCAACCGGACCGTCGGGACGATGCTCGGGCACGAGCTCACCAAGCGGTACGGCGGAGCGGGGCTGCCCGACGGCACGATCAGCA
>JBEAXD010000093.1:0-6795 GCA_041159995.1 Actinomycetota bacterium
CTCGACGAGAACGCGCTCGCCGAGGGCCTCGAATTCCTGTCCGTCGGTGCACTCGAGGTCAGTCCGGACCACCGCCTGCTGGCCTACGCGATCGACACGAACGGATCCGAGCGGTACCGGCTCCGCGTCCGCGACCTCGAGTCGGGCAGGGACCTCGACGACGACGTCCCGGACCTGTACTACGGCGTCGCGTGGTCGGCCGACGGCACCTGGCTCTTCTACACGCGCCCCGATGCATCCGTCCGCCCGTTCCAGGTCTGGCGTCATCGCATCGGCACGCCGGCGACGGCCGACGTGCTCGTGCACCAGGAGGAGGACGAACACTTCTTCCTCAGCGTGCACGCGACCCGCTCGGGCGACCACATCGTCCTCCCGTCCGCCTCCCGGACCACCGCCGACGCCCACTGGATCCCCGCCGCCGAGCCGGAGTCCGCACCCCGATCCGTCGCCGGGCGCATGCCGGGCGTGGAGTACGAGGTCGACCACCTCCGGGATCCGGACGGCGACCGGTGGGTGATCCTCACCAACCTCGAGGCTCCCGGTTTCCGGGTGGTCACCGCGCCCGTCGGTGACGCCGGGCCCGACCGGTGGACCTCGCTGGTCCCGCACCGGACCGACACCCGCATCGCCGAGGTCGACGTGCTCGCGGGTCACGTGGTCTGCTCCGAACGCCGCGACGGGCTCGAACACATCCGCATCGTTCGGGTGGACGACGGCAGCGACCACGTGATCCCGATGCCGGATCCGGTGTACACGGTGTCCGTGGGCGCGAACCCCGACTACGACACGCCCGCCGTCCGGTACCACTACGCCTCGATGGTTCGACCGCCCATCGACGTGGACCACCATCTCGACGACCATTCCGAGATCGTCGTGCGGGCGACCGTGGTGCCGGGATACGACCCGTCCGAGTACCGCAGTGAGCGTCGATGGGCCACGGCCGACGATGGCGTCCGCATCCCCATCTCCATCGTGCACCGAGCCGACACGCCGATCGACGGCAGCGCGCCCGCACTGCTGTACGGCTATGGCGCGTACGAGATCTGCATCGAACCATCGTTCTCCATCTACCGCCTGAGCCTGCTCGACCGCGGGTTCGTGTTCGCCGTCGCTCACGTCCGCGGCGGCGGCGAGATGGGACGGGACTGGTACGAGCAGGGATCCATGCTCCGCAAGCGCACCTCGTTCACCGACTTCGTGGCGTGCGCCCGAACGCTCTGTGCTGAGGGGTTCACGAGCCCCGATCGCCTCGGTGCACGCGGCCGGAGCGCCGGCGGCCTGCTCATGGGCGCGGTCAGCAACCTCGCGCCCGATCAGTTCCGGGCCATCTCCGCCGAGGTCCCCTTCGTCGACGTGGTGACCACGATGAGCGATCCCAGCCTCCCACTCACGGTCGAGGAGTGGGAGGAGTGGGGCGATCCACTGCACGATCCCGCGGCGTTCGCGTACATGCTCTCGTACTCCCCGTACGACAACGTCGAGGCGAAGGACTACCCGGCGATGTTCGTCGCCGGAGGGATCAACGACACCCGGGTCATGTACTGGGAGCCCGCGAAGTGGGTGGCCAAGCACCGGGCCACCCGCACGGACGACCGGATGCTCGTGCTCCGTACCGAGATGGGCGCGGGCCACGCCGGCCCGTCGGGACGCCAGGACGCGTGGGTCGAGGAGGCCGAGGTGCTCGCGTTCCTCGTCGACCAACTCCGCGATCGACGCTGACGGATCAGCCGAACGGCAGGACGACCGCGAGCTGGCGGCTCTGCGCGATGAGGGTGCCGTCGGGCGCCCACACCTCGCCGTCCTCCTCGAGGAATCCGTCGGCGATCACGTTGGTGCGGAACACCGCCAGCACGAAGTCGTCGGCCGCGAGGTCCGCGAGCGGGAGTGCGGTGCGGAAGTGGATCGTGAGGTCGACGGTGGGTACCGCGATCATCTCGTCGACCTTCGAGAACACCGGCGGCATCCAGGCATCGGTGATCGCGGCGGCGACGACGGCGTCGATCGGTTGGTGCTCGGGGAGGCGGATCCACCCGCCGGCCACGGCCCGATCCGCAGCGGGTTCGGGGGCGAGCGGACTGCGCGGACGCCCGATGGCCCAGCGGGTGTCCCACCGTCGGGCGATCGGCAACGCGCCCTCCGGGATCCTCGGCGCTCGGTAGTGCTCCGGGCCGGGCACCGAAGGCATCGTGAGATCGCAGAACTCGACCCCGTCACGGGAGGCGGAGAACGCCGCCGTGGCGATCGCGATGAGCCGGTCCCCCTGGACGAGCCGGGCCGTGAGGCTCGTGAGGGAACGACCCGTGCGCTCGACCGCGACCGCGACCTCGGCCGCACCCTCGCGGGCGGCGCTGAGGTAGTGGATCGTCAACGACCGGGGCGCACGCGCCGCATCGTCCACCGCAGCGGTCATGGCGCGCAGGATCAGTGCGGCGACGTACCCGCCGTTCGGTCCGGTGGGCACCGACCAGTTGCCCGAGACCTCGACGCCGTACCGGCCGTCCCCCAGGTCCGAGATCGCCGTCTCCCGTTCGAACGGGGTCATGGCGCACCCGAGACGGCCGACAACGCCGCGGTCACATCGAACCGGCCCTCGTACAGCGCACGGCCCGTGATGGCACCCGCGAGCGCCCGCCCGTCGACCCGGAGCGCGCCGAGCACCCGCAGGTCGTCGAGGGTCCCGATCCCACCGCTCGCGATGAGCGGGATGGCACACGCACCCAGGACCGCCGCCAACTGCTCGACGTCCGGACCCTCGAGGGTGCCGTCCCGTCCGATCTCGGTCACGACGAGGGCGGCCACACCGGCGGCCTCGAACCGCGCGGCGAGTTCGAGGAGATCGCGGCCGCTCCCCTCGACCCACCCGCGCACCGCCACCTCGCGGCCGCGCGCGTCGAGCCCGACCGCGACCCGACCCGGATGACGCCCGGCGAGGGTCTCGACGAGGCCGGGATCCTCCACCGCCGCCGTCCCGACGACGACCCGATGGACGCCGGCCCCGAGCAGGTGCTCGGCCGCACCGACGGAGCGGACGCCACCGCCGGACTGCACCGGGCAGGCCACCGCGGCACAGATCCTGCGGATCACCTCGAGGTTCGCCGGTTCCCCCGTGCGGGCCGCGTCGAGGTCGACGACGTGGATCCACGGCGCGCCGGCATCGGCGAAACGGCGTGCGACCGCCACGGGGTCCGCGTCGTACACGGTCTCGGCGGCGAAGTCGCCGCGAAGGAGCCGCACCGCGTGGCCACCGCGCAGATCGATGGCCGGGTAGAGGTCTACAACCGCCCCTTGGTCGACGGGACGCCGGTGCCCTCGATGCGCACGGCGTCGCGCAGCGCACGAGCCACCGCCTTGAAGGAGGCCTCGATCACGTGGTGCCCGTTGCGTCCGGCCAGCGACCGGATGTGGAGGGTGATCCCGGCACCGAACGCGAACGCGCGCCAGAACTCCTCGGCGAGTTGCGGGTCGAAGGTGCCGATCCACTCGGCGACCGGGTCGAGGTCGTACGCGATGAATGGCCGTCCGGAGAGATCGAGCGCGACCTGCACCAGCGCCTCATCGAGCGGGACGAGCGCGTCCGCGAACCTGCGCACACCGGCCTTGTCCCCGAGGGCCTCCTTGAGCGCCTCGCCGAGCACGATGCCGACGTCCTCGATGGTGTGGTGCGTGTCGACCGCGAGGTCCCCCACACAGCGGACCGTCAGGTCGAAGCCGCCGTGCTTGCCCAGTTGGGCGAGCATGTGATCGAAGAACGGGATGCCGGTCTCGGCCGAGGCCGCGCCCGAACCGTCGACGAGGAGGTCGAGGTCGATCGTGGTCTCGGCCGTCTCGCGGTGGCGGGTGGCTCGGCGCGTGGTCATGGGGCGCCACTCTCGCGCACCGCGGCCGCGAGGGCGGTGAGGAAGGCCTCGTTCTCGGCCCGCGTCCCGACCGTGACCCGGAGGCACCCCTCGACGCCGGGCCATGCGGAGAAATCACGGACGAGCACTCGGTGCGCCACGAGGCGCTCCCAGACCGCACGGGCCGCCTCGGCGTCGCCGGGCGCTCCGATGCGGAACAGCACGAAGTTGGCCCCGGAGGGGATCGGTTCGACCCCGTCGATCCGGGTGAGACCGGCGAGCAGGTGCTCACGTTCGGTCACCAGCTCACGGACCCGGGCCGCCATCTCCTCGCGGAAACGGAGCGCGACCGTTCCGGCCGCCTGGGTCGCGCCCGCGAGGTGGTACGGCAGCACCACCTTGTCGAGTTCCTCGACGATCCAGGACGGGGCGACGCAGTACCCGAGTCGGAGCGCCGCCATCGACCAGACCTTCGAGTAGGTGCGCACCACCACGAGTGCGCGGTCCTCGGCCACGGCCTCGAGGGCGCTGCGATCGGCGAACTCCCCGTACGCCTCGTCGACGACGACGACGCCGGTCGCCGCCCCGAGTGCGGCCTCGAGCACCTCGGCTGGATCGACCGTCCCGGTCGGGTTGTTCGGACTGCACAGGAACACGAGCGCCGGATCGTGGTCGCGGATCGCCGTACCGAGCGCCTCGGGATCGATCGTGAAGTCGGATCGCCGGGTGATCGGGATCACGGACGTACCGGCGATGCGCGCGATGTGGGAGTGGAGCGCGTACGTCGGCTCGATCACCAGGGCGCTCCGACCCGGTCCGCCATAGGTGAGCATGAGGGTCTGGAGCACCTCGTTGGAACCGTTCGCACAGAACACGCGCTCGGGCGGCTGCCCCAACGATCCGCCCAGCGCACCGCGCAGCCCGGCCGCCGAACGGTCCGGGTAGCGGTGGAGCGGCATCGAGCGCACGACGTCCACCCAGGCGTCGACGAACGCCGGCGGCGGTGGCAACGGACTCTCGTTCGTGTTCAACCGCACGTCGACGTCGAGCTGGGGCGAGTGGTACCCCTCGAGCGCGCGCAGGTCCTCCCGGGGCTGGGGCCGCATCACGGCCGCACCCGCCGGGCGACCGCCTCGCCGTGCGAGGCCAACCCCTCGACCGCCGTGAGCGCGGCGACGTACGGCGCCACCCGCTCGAGGGCCGTGCGATCCATGCGCACCACGTGGATGTGCTTCCGGAAGGTGTCGACCCGCAACGCACTCGAGAACCGAGCGCTGCGACCGGTCGGGAGCACGTGGTTCGGCCCGGCCACGTAATCGCCGACGACCGCCGGGGCCCACGGACCGCAGAACACCGCACCCGCGCACCGCACGTCATCGAGCAGCGGCTCGGGTTCGCCGACCGCGAGTTCGAGGTGCTCCGGCGCGATGAGGTTCGACACCTCGACGGCCTGCGCGGCGTCACGGACGAGCACCGAGACACCCCCGCCCGCGAAGTTCGACTCGATCTCCCGCCGCCGCGGCGCATCCGCGACGAGGGTCCCGAGCGCGTCGTCGACCGCGTCGAGCACCGCCGGATCCCACGCGATGACCACCGCCGTGCCGTCGGGACCGTGCTCGGCCTGGGCCATGAGGTCGAGGGCGACGTGCGCCGCAGGTGCGGACGCATCGGCGATGACGACGAGTTCGGACGGTCCGGCGAGCGAGTCGATCCCCACGTCGCCCGACACCTCGCCCTTGGCGAGGCTGACGTACCGGTTGCCGGGCCCGACGATCACGTCGACGGCCCGGATGCTCGCCGTCCCGTAGGCGAGCGCGGCGATGGCCTGGGCCCCGCCGATCCGGTACACCTCGTCGACGCCGGCGAGGTGTGCCGCTGCGAGGGTCGAGTCGGGCGGGAAGCCGTCCGGCCCCGGCGGCACGCACAGCGCGAGTTCCGGGACCCCGGCCACCCGGGCCGGGATCGCGGTCATGAGCACGGTCGACGGGTAGGCGGCTCGTCCGCCGGGGACGTACAGGCCGGCTCGGTCGACCGGACGCACGAGTTCGGCCACGTCGATGCCGTCAGCCCCCCACCCTGGCTCACCCGCCGCATCGCGCTGGGCCTCGTGGTAGGCGCGGATCCGTTCTGCGGCGAACTCGAGCGCGGCGCGGAGTTCGCCGGGCGCGCGCGCCCACGCCTCCGCGACCCGAGCGGGGTCCACCCTGATCACGTCGAGGTGCACCCCGTCGAAGTGCGCGGTCGTATCGCGCAGTGCGTCGTCGCCGCGGTCCCGCACGTCGGCGATGATCGCCCGGACCGTATCGAGCGCATCGTCGGACGCGCCGGACCCGGCGGAGCCGAGCACGACCGTCGCGTCGGCCTGCTCACCACGGAGATCGACCCGACGCAGCATGACCGCAGATCGTACCCGCCACCCCGTCGCCGCCCCCGAGGGTTGCGCCCGCCGGGCGAGGTCGTAGGGTCTCCGGCGATGACCAGCACCTCGGACCATGCCGAACTGTCGATGCTGCGGAGCGTGCTCGACGACCTCGTGACCCGGATCGTGGCGATCTCGGACCGCTACCGGGACAGCGAGGACTCCGCGGTGGCCGCCGACCTCGATGGCGCGGAACGAGCGATGCTCACCGCTCGCCGCGCCGTGGACCGATCGCTCGAGACCCTCCGCTCGATGCCCTGATCCGGGCCGCTCGGAACGGCACTCAGCGGCGCGCGGTGCGGGCCCCGGCCCGACCCGGCGCGCCCGAACCGCCGCCGCGCGGCACCCCGGTACCCGCCGCCGGGCAGACGTCGGCGAGCGCGCAGGCGTCGCACTCGGGACGCCGGGCGGAGCAGACCCGCCGTCCGTGCAGGATGAGGCGCAGCGAGAACCGTCCGCGCTCCGCCGGAGGGACCAGCCGGTTGAGTTCGAGCTCGACCCGGACCGGATCCTCCTCACGCGTGATGTCGAGTCGCCGGC
>JBEAXD010000094.1:0-5660 GCA_041159995.1 Actinomycetota bacterium
CCTCCACGACCGCGCTCGGGTACACCGTGTCGTCCCGCCAGGCCTGCACCCGCAGGCGGTGCACCCCCGGTGGCCACGAGCGCGTAGCGCCCGTCCGGGAAGCGGCCGGCCTCGACGATGCGCGCGAGCGTCCCGACCGCGAACCGCCGGTCCCCGCCACCGACCTCCGAGCCACGCTCGATGAGTACGACGCCGAACTCGCCGTCGCGGGCGAGGCAGTGCTCGACGAGGGCGCGGTAGCGCTCCTCGAACACGTGCAGGGGCAGCATCGCCCCCGGCAGCAGCGCGGTGCCGAGGGGGAACATCGGGAGCCCCTCGATCAGTTCGCCCGGGCTCGCCATCCGTCGGCCTCCGTCGTCACCACCGTCGCCTCATCGGCGGGGAGCGTCGCGGCGAGCGCGTCGAGGGCCCGCGCCGCCTCGGTGTACCGCCCGAACCCGCCGAGCACGTTCGCGCTGCGGCGGCGCTCCGGGCCCGGGAGTCCGGGGACGAGCAGCCGCAGCCGCGCGCTCCAGACCCCCTCCGCGCTGCGCCGGGCCACCGCACCCTGCTGGAGGTTCGTGAGCATGCGGGTGATGATCTCGCCCGGGCCGACCGGCGCGAGGAACGACGGGTGCCACAGCGCCCCGGCCCCCGCCACCGACCGGAAGCGGGCCCGGCAACCCGCCCCGTCGAGCGGGGCCGGCCCGGTGAACGGGTCGAAGAACAGGTCGGGGTCACGCGCATCGCGGGCCAGGAAGTGACCGGGCATCCCGATGCCGAGGACCGGCACACCGATGCGCCGCCCGACCTCCATCATCACGAGGACGAGGGTGATCGGGATCCCGAGGTGCCGCGCGAGCACGTCGTTGAGGTACGAGTTCCGTGGGTCGTCGTACCCCGCGGTGTTGCCGAGGAACCGGTCACCCGAGAACAGGTGCTCGGCCAGCGTCGCCGCATCGACCCCGGGGCGGTGCAGATCCGGGTGCCGGGCGATCCGGTCGAGCGCGACCAGTTGCTCGTCGATGTCGAGCCCGGGGTAGGCGTGCGCGGCGATCGCCATCGCGGCGACGTCGAGGCGCATCGCCTCGCCGCGCTCGACCTCCTCGATGAAGCGCAGGGTCGCCGGGGCCGTCTCCCACTCCACGGTGGGCACGGTAGTGGCACACGTACACTCGGCGGGTGCCGACCGAGCCCCGCGACGCCGCTCTCGCCCGACTGCGCGCCGCCGGCCAACGCGTCACGAAGGGTCGCGAAACGCTCATCTCGGTCCTGGCCGACACCGACCATCCGCTCACCCTCCCCGAGATCCTCGCGATCGGCCCGGACCTCGCCCAGTCGACCGCCTACCGCAACCTCACCGCGCTCGAACAGGCCGAGGTCGTGCGCCGGGTCAACGGGGCCGACGAGTTCGCGCGCTACGAGCTCGCCGAGGACCTCACCGAGCACCACCACCACCTCATCTGCGGACGGTGCGGTCGGGTGGTCGACGTGGGCGCGCCGGCCGGGCTCGAGGCTGCGGTCGAACGCGCGGTCCGGGAGATCGAGCGCGACCACGGCTTCGCCGTGCGCCACCACCGGGTCGATCTCGTCGGGGTCTGCGCGGACTGCCGCTAGCGGACCGTGACCGTCGCGGTCGCCGACTCCTCGGTGATCGGATCGGTGAGGATCTTCACGGTCATCCGCCAGTCGCCGGCCACCGGGAGTGCGAGACCGGACGACAGGTAGTGGTCGACCCCCGCGCGACGCAGCGGGACGTCGATCGGGTCGATGCCCTCGGCCGGCAGTTCGAACTCGACCGACACGTTGAGCGCGCCCGCCGGACCACCGGCGCGCTTGGACAGCGTGAGGTGCACCTCGTTCGGGCCGACCCGGGCCGGGGTGACGACGACGTCGGCGAGGATCGGACCCGCGTCGAGGGTCGCGGCGTAGGGCGCGTTCCGGGCGGCCGCGGTCGGGGCCGTGTCGACGAGGAGCGCCGTCACCCCCAGCACGACGACGAGCAGCACGACCTCGACCACCACCGAGCGCAGGAGGTGACGGCGTGCCGCATCCTCGGGCAGCACGTACCGGACCGGGTCGGCACCCTCGCCGCTCGGGACGAGCGAGTGCCCGCGCCGGCTCGGGACCGGCTCGCCGGCGGCGATGCGCTCGGCCCGCTCCCGATCGGCGACCTCGAGTTCCTCCGCATCGAGCGCCCAGCGCCGGTGCACCGCATCACGGGCGACCGTGGCGACGAGCAACGTCACGAGCACGAGACCGACCTTGATCGCGAGCAACCGACCGAAGTCCGTGTCCAGGACCCCGGACAGTCCGCCGAGCTCGCGCCACGCCCGGGCGACCCCGGTGAACACGACGCCGAGCACCGCGAGCGTCGCGACCCGGGACCAGACCGGGGTCCGGGCGAGCGCGGCCTCGGACCCGTCGCGGGTGACGAGGAGCGTGAGCAGGGTCAACCCGCCGATCCAGACGCCCATCGCGAGCACGTGCAGCGTGTCGACGAGGACGGCGACCCCGCTCATCGGACCGACACCGGCATGGCCACCGAGACCGGGCGACGCGGCGATGCCGACGAGCGCCGCCACCATGACCGGGATGGACCAGCCCGGCCGCGGCTCGCGCCGGGCGGCGAGGAGCACCGGCAGCAGGACGAGCACGAGGCCGAGTCGGATCAGCAGCACGGCCCCGAGTCGGGTGCCCGCGACGTCGGCCCAGAGCCCGGGGCGGAACGCGTCCGCCGGGGGGAGCCCGCCGGCGTAGGGACCCTGCAGCATGAACGCGGCCAGCGTGCCGCCGAGCAGGACGCCCCACGCGACCCAGAGCAGTCGTCGGACGCGGTCGCGCACGAGCGTGCCCGGCCACACGAACGTCGCCCCGACCAGCAGACCGATGACGAGGGCCATCGCGGCGAAGACGAGGAACCGGACGATCGTGTAGATCAGGTCCACCGTGCCGTCGGTCGTGTCGCCCGCGAGGTAGTCACCGGCGATCCGATCCGCGGCTGCGCCCTCGGTGGCCGCACCGACGGAGAACGTGAACGCCCCGCGCACGGGGTGCGAGTCGCCCGACAGCACCCGCCAGGTGACCACGTAGGTCCCGTCGGCGAGCTCCGGCAGGGTCGCGCGCACCACGGACGGACGGCCGGGCACCGTGGCCGGCTCGCCGGTGCGCACCGTCTCGCCACCGGCCGCGAGCACCCGCACGCCACCGAGTCCGATCGAGACCTCCTCGGTGAACCGCAGTTCGATGGCCTCGGGCGAGGTCGGCACGATCGCACCGGCCGCGGGATCCGTGGTCTCGAGGGAGGCGTGCGCGTGGGCCGGCACCGCGCCGACACCGAGCGCGACCGCGGCCATCACGGTGACCGCCGCCAACCGCCGGAACCGTTCCCTCGCCCCCATGGCCGGGCATTCTGCCCGCGCCGGGGACCGGCACAGGGTCGCCGGTACGATCCGGACACTGTGGCCCTCACCCTCCGCCGCCGATGCGCCCGCGGCACTGCGGGCCGCCGCACGTTCGCCGTCGCGCTCGGGTTCACCGCCGCGCTCGGCGCCGCCGTCGCCTCGGCGGCCCCGGCCGGAGCCCACGGGCTCGGTGGCCCGGAGCCGACCGACGAGGTCGTGACGGTCGCCGGGATCCGCCCCGTCACCCCGGGGATCGCGGTGCGCGCCATCGATCTCGGATCGCGGATCGAACTCACGAACCGCACCGACGCGACGGTCGTCGTGCTCGGCTACGAGGGCGAGCCGTACCTGCGGATCGACCGGCGCGGGGTGTGGGAGAACGGGCGGTCGCCGGCGACCGCCCTGAACCGTTCGGACACGCCGACCGGCACGGTGCCCGCCCGACTCGACGCCGCGGCCCGACCGGAGTGGGCACGGGTGTCGAGCACGCCGACGGCGCGCTGGCACGACCACCGCGCGCACTGGATGGGCCGGGGCCCGGTGGAGGACGAACCCTGGGAGATCCCCGTGCGCATCGACGGGTCGGCGGCGCGGGTCGCCGGGACCCTCGACTCCCGGCCGGCACCCTCACCGCTCCCGTGGCTCGGCCTCGCGACCGGCATCGCGCTCGCGCTCGCCCTGCTCGCCGGGCTCCGCCGGTGGCCCACGGTGCTGGCGGTGGGCCTCGTCGTGGTCATTGCGAGCGAGACCCTCCACACGATCGGCGCCTGGGCGGTGTCCTCATCCGGGACCGGCCCGAGGATCCTCGGGGCGGCGCCCTCCATCGTGGCCGTGCTGCTCGCCGTCCTCGCGCTCGCACGGCTGCTCGACCGCCGGCGAACCCCGGACGCGGCGACGCCGCTCATCCTCGTCGCAGGTCTGTTCATCGCCATCGCCGGCGGGATCGCCGACCTCGGATCGCTCACCCACGCCGTCGTCCCGAGCGATCTGGACCCGACCGTCGTGCGGTGCACGATCGCGGTGGCCCTCGGCGGCGGCGTCGGCCTGGCGGTCGGCGCGGCCCGACACCTGCGACCGGTGAGCGTGGCCGCTGCGCCCGCCGCCGTGGGAGGCTGACCCGCCATGACGACGATCTTCACCCGCATCATCGACGGCGAACTGCCCGGGCGGTTCGTGTGGCGGGACGACCACTGCGTGGCGTTCCTGTCGATCAACCCGTTGCGCGCCGGTCACACGCTCGTCGTGCCCCGGGCCGAGGTGGACCACTGGGTCGACCTCGATCCGGCGACGAACGCGCACCTGATGTCGGTGGCCCAGGAGATCGCAGGGGCCCAGATGGACGCGTTCACCCCGACCCGCGTCGGGCTCATGATCGCGGGGCTCGAGGTGCCGCACGTGCACCTGCACGTCGTCCCGATGGACGGGGTGCACGACCTCGACTTCGACAACGCGGCTCGGGATCCGGACCCGGTCGACCTCGACGCGGCGGCTGATGCGCTCCGCGCCGCGCTGCGGGCCCGGGGTGCGGAGGGCGTCAGCGACTAGTCGCAGCCGAGCGCGGTGCGGATCCGATCGAGATTGCGCCGCATGAGCGAGACGTAGTCGTCACCGGCCCGGCGTTGCGCCGGTGTGAGGGACTCGATCGGGCTGAGGACGTCGGTGCGCACCCCTGCGTCGCGGGCGAGGACCTCCGCCACCTGCGGGGACACCAACTCCTCGGTGAACACCGTCGTGATCCCCTCCTCGCGCACGAGCCGAGCGAGGCGGGCGAGGCGGCGCGGCTCGGGCTCCTCCTCGGGCGAGATCCCGGCGATCGACTCCACCCGCAGGTCGTAGCGCGCACCGAGACGACCGAACGCGTCGTGCGCGGTGACGAGGACGCGCCGGTCGCAGCGCTCGAGACCGGCGCGGTACTCGGCGTCGAGTGCAGCGAGGCGCGTCAGCGCGGCGCGCGCCCCGGCTCGGATCGACGATGGGTCCGCGCCCTCGACCACGAGGAGCGCATCGCGCACCGCACGGACGACCGAGCCCATCATCACGGGGTCGAGCCACACGTGCGGATCGTCACCCTCGATGCCGGGGGCGTCGAGCGCCACGAGCGTCGGACCGTCGCGCCGCTCGGCGGCGTCCTCGAGCGCGGGTTGGAACGCACCGCCGACCACGACGGCCAGGTCGGCGTCGAGCAGCGCGTCGACCTGGTCCGAGGTGACCTCGAGGTCGTGCGGCTCGGTGCCGGGCGGCGTGAGGTCGTCGACCGCCACCCGGTCGCCGCCGACC
>JBEAXD010000116.1:0-7691 GCA_041159995.1 Actinomycetota bacterium
ACCGGCGACCTCCGCACTCCAGGCGGCCCGGCTGCTGAACGGGCTCGCCCTCATCGCCCTCGAACTCCCGAGTCAACGCCGCGGCGTCGTGGTGCAGGGGGCGCTGCGGTGGTCGCCGACCACCGAGGCCCTCACCGATGTGGCTGAGGGCCTCGACGGCCACCCGCTCCTCGCCCCGACCACCGTGTCCGGCCTCTTCACCGACGTGCCCGTCGAACGCACCGGCAGTCGACCCACCGTGCGCCGCCTCGCGCCGATCCGCCCGGGCGGCCTGCCCGTCGACCCCACCGAACTGCGCGCGACCCGCGAGCGCGTGGACGCGTTCGCCGCGTTCGCGGGGAACGGCGAGACGACGCGGCGGGCCCAGGAGCACGTGCTCGTCGCACCGTCGTCCACCTGGGGGGCCCGCGAGGGTGCAGCACAGCTCGCAGCGGCCGACGCCGCGATGAACGAGTTCATCGCCAAGGTCCGCGCGCCGGTCTCGCGCACGCTGACCCTCACCTCGCGCACCGGCGTCGTGCCCCTGTCGTTCCAGAACGATACGGGCCAGGCCCTCCAGGTCCGCCTGCGGTTGCGCAGCGATCGCCTCACCTTCCCCGACGGCAAGGAGCAGATCCTCGACCTGCCGCCCAACAACACGACCGTGCAGGTGCGGGTGAACACGACCTCGTCCGGTTCGTTCCCGCTCCTGCTGTCCGTCACCTCGGTCGACGGTCGCATCGTGATCGAGCGGACCCGCATCACCGTGCGCTCCAGCGTCGTGAGTGGCATCGGGATCGCGTTGACCGCGACCGCCGGCGTGTTCCTCGTGGTGTGGTGGGTCACCCACTGGCGCCGCACCCGCCGCCGCCGGGTCGAGGTCGACGCGTGACCGAGCCGACGCCCCGACCGGTCGAGGCGGCGCCGCGCCACCAGCTCGCTCGGAGCGGGATCGCCGTGGCCGCGGGCACCGCCCTGTCGCGCATCACCGGGTTCCTCCGGGTCGCAGCACTCGCCGCGCTGGGGTTCGCACGCCTCACCGACGTCTACAACGTCTCGAACTCGACTCCGAACATCGTCTACGAGCTCCTGCTCGGCGGCATCCTCACCGCGTCGCTCGTTCCCCTCTTCGTCGAGTACCACCAGCACGAGGACGACCGCGCGATCGATGCCATCACGACCGCGGCGATGGTCGCCCTCATCCTCGTGGCGGCGCTCGGGGTCGTGTTCGCCCCAGCCATCGCGAGCCTGTACACCGCGCAGCTCTCCGGCGACGTCGACGCGCAGCAGGCGCTCATGACCGATCTGCTGCGCATGCTCATGCCCCAGATCCTCTTCTACGGCATGACCGCGCTCTTCACCGCGATGCTCAACGCCCGCCGCCGGTTCGCCGCCGCCGCGTTCGCGCCCGCGCTCAACAACCTCGTCGTCATCGGAGTCCTGCTCACCCTCCCCGGCGTCGCGCCGGGACGGGAGACCGTGCCGAGCGTCCTCGACCACCCGGCCGAGAAGTGGCTCCTCGGCCTCGGCACGACGCTCGGGGTCGTGGTGATGACGGTCGTGCTGTGGCCCGCGCTGCGCCGGGCCGGCGTCCGGCTCCGATGGGTGTGGGACCTGCGCCACCCCGCGGTCCGTCGTCTGGCCCGCCTCTCCGGATGGACGGTGGGCTACGCGATCACGAACCAGATCGCGTTCTGGGTCGTCCTCGTCCTGTCGTACCGCACGTCGGGCGACACCTCCTCGTACCTCGCAGCGTTCACCTTCTTCCAGCTCCCGCACGGACTGTTCACGGTGTCGGTGATGACGGTCGTCGGCCCGGAGCTCGCCCGCGCCGTGATCGCACGTGACGAGGGTGCGTTCCGCCGGCGGTTCGCGTCCGGGCTGCGCGTGATCGGGCTCGTGGTGATTCCGGCGGGCGCGCTCATGGTCGTGCTCGCCCGACCGATCATCACCGGGGCGCTCGACTACGGGAACTTCACCGCCGCGTCGGTCACCACGACGGCGGGCACGCTCGCGTGGTTCGGCGTGGGCCTGTTCGCGTTCTCCGCGTACCTCTACACCGTGCGCGCCATGTACGCCCACCTCGACACCCGCACGCCGTTCCTCGTGAACCTCCTCGAGAACGCACTCAACATCGGCCTCGCCATCGCGCTGTACCCGCACCTCGGCGTGCGCGGGCTCGCCATCTCCTGGAGCGTCGCCTACTCGGTGGCCGCCGTCGTGGCCTGGGTGGTGCTCGATCGACGGGTCGGCGGGCTCGAGGGACCACGGACGCTGGGCGTGTTCGCCCGGGTCGTGGTCGCAACGGCGCTCGGGGCCGCATCGGCCTGGGGGGTGGACCGCGTCATCGACCCGGCGAGTGCACCGGCCGCGATCCTCACCGTGCTCGTGGGTGGGATCGCCGGACTGGCGGTGGCGGTGGGGGGCGCGGCGGTCCTCGGCGTCCCGGAGATCGCCGAACTGCGCACGACACTCACCCGCGGCCCCCGTCCGGGTGGTATGACGTCCGGGTGAGCGGATCGTTCCCGAACGATCGGACCCGACCGGGCGCACGCCCCGACCGCGAGAGGGAGAACCCGTGACCATCCGCATCGTGACCGACAGCGCCTGCGACCTGCCCGATGAACTCGTCCGGGCCCACGGCATCGAGGTGGTGCCGCTCAGCATCACGTTCGGCGACGAGACGCTCGTCGACCGCGAGCAGCTCGGCGTCGACGAGTTCTGGACCCGGCTCACGTCGATGAAGGGGGTCCCGCAGACCGCGGCGCCCTCCATCGGCGCGTTCGAGCAGGCGTTCCGCAAGCTCATCGCCGAGGGTGCGACCGGCATCGTGTGCGTGAACCTCGCCGCCGCACTCTCGGCCACCATGCAGTCGGCCGAGCTCGCGGCCCGCTCCGTGACCGAGGTGCCGATCGAGGTCATCGACTCCGAGAGCGCCACCATCGGCGTCGGCCTCATGGCCGTGGCCGCGGCCCGCCTCGCCGAACAGGGCGCCGACCTCGCCACCGTGACCGCCGCCGTGCGCAGTCAGGTCGCCCGGACGCGCATCTTCGGCGCTCTCGACACCCTCGAGTTCCTCAAGCGGGGCGGTCGCGTGGGCGCGGCCAAGGCCCTCGTCGGTGAGGTGCTGTCCGTGAAGCCCTGCATCACCGTGCGCGGCGGGAAGATCGACGAGGCCGGCAAGGTGCGCACCCGTTCGAAGGCGCTGGCCTGGCTGCTGAGCGCCCTCGACGAGGCCAAGGACCCCGAGTTGCTCATGGTGTTCCACGCGCTCGCGGAGGACGCGCCCGAGTTCGTCGACGAGGTGCAGTCCCGCTTCCCCGGCGTGGAACTCGTGACCGGCGTGCTCGGACCCGTGGTCGGCACGCACGTCGGTCCGCGGGCCATCGGGGTCGGTTGGGTCGAATCGGCCTGACCTCGCGCGCCGCGGTCCTGCGTCTACCGTCGCGGATCGCATGAGCCCCGACGAGACCCTCCCCTTCGGCGACGACACCGACGACGCCGTCGTCGCCATGCTCGATGGTCGTCTGGCCGAGTTCGCCGCGGCCCACGACCTCTCCGAGGCTGCAGCCCGCGAGCGCCTCGAACGGTGGCCGGGCCTCGGAGCCCGCATCTCGACCGTGGTCGCGGCGCGCCGCGGCACCCGTCGCGCGTGGCGACGCCCCCGCAACCTCGGCGTGCTCGCCGGGGCGATCATCGGGGTGGCCGGAGTCGTCGCGTTCGCGGTCGTGCTGCTCACCGGATCCGCGGACGAGCCCGCCCGGAAGGCCGGGGCCGGCCACTCGCACACCATGGACTCCTACATCGGGTCGGTCGGCGAGATCGGGACCGACGAAGCGCTGCGCGCGGCGATCGTGCGGCGGGGACGGGTCGACGTCGGCCTCGCCGCGGATCCCACCGCCACGAGCCTGCTCAACGGGTCGGGCCTGTCCATCGCCGCCGAGCGCTGCGTGCGGGTGAACCTCCCCGGTCGAACCGTGAGCCTGCTCGCCACCGGCACCTGGCAGGAGCAACCGGCAGTCGTCTACGTCGCCGAGGTCACGGACGCCCGTGTGGCCTTCGTGAGCGATCTGGCGGAGTGCGCCATCCTCTACTCACTGCGCCTCTGACCCGGCCGGGCACGTGGCGAGCGCCGACGGGTACGCTCCGGCGCTGCGGAACCCCGAGCCGAGGAGTGCCACCGTCATGGCCGAGTGGAGTGACACCGCCGTCGAGACCATCGAGAAGGTCGTCGTCGGCATCCGGGACAAGGCGGTCGTCCCCGCCGAACGCGCCTCGCGCATGATCGTGTTCGGACTCTTCGTCACGATCCTCGCCCTCACCGCCTTCACGCTGCTCCTCGTCGGCCTGCACCGCGTGCTCGGCATCCCGCTCCCGGTGTGGGCGGCGTGGATCGTCGAAGGGTGCCTGCTCGCCGCGCTCGGCTACGTCGTGTGGCGCCAGCGTTCGCGCTTCGCGCAGGCGGACGCCGATGCCTGAGGTCCGCGACGTCCTCATCGTCGGCTCGGGTCCCGCCGGTCTCACCGCGGCGATCTACACCGCACGGGCCAACCTGCGTCCGATCGTCATCGAGGGCTTCTCCTCCGGCGGGCAACTCATGCTCACGACCGAGGTCGAGAACTTCCCGGGGTTCCCCGAGGGGATCATGGGTCCCGAGCTCATGACGAACATGCGCGCGCAGGCCGAGCGGTTCGGCGCGGAGTTCATCACCGCGAACGCCGACCGTGTCGAGGTGACCTCGTCGCCCTTCGGCGCCTGGGTGGGCAACGACGAGTACCGCGGCCGGGCGATGATCATCTCGACCGGCGCCACCGCCCGCATGCTCGGACTCGAGGGCGAGGCCGGTCTCGTGGGGCGCGGGGTCTCGACCTGCGCGACCTGCGACGGGTTCTTCTTCCGCGAGCATGAGATCGCGGTGGTCGGCGGGGGTGACTCGGCGCTCGAGGAGGCCAACTTCCTCACGAAGTTCGCCAGCCGGGTCACGCTCGTGCACCGCCGCGACGAGTTCCGCGCCTCCAAGATCATGCAGGACCGCGCGCTCGCCAACCCGAAGATCGAGGTCGCGTGGAACAGTGCGGTCGACTCGCTCATCGGCACCGACAAGCTCGAGGGTGTCGTGCTGCGTGACACCGTCACCGGCGCGCAGCGGACGCTCGACGTGACGGGGCTGTTCATCGCGATCGGACACGACCCGACCACCGAGTTGTTCCGGGGCCACCTCACGCTCGACGGCGACGGCTACATCGTGACCGCACCCGACTCGACCCTCACGAGCGTGGACGGCGTGTTCGCGGCGGGCGACGTGCAGGACCACGTGTACCGCCAGGCGATCACCGCGGCCGGGTCCGGCTGCATGGCTGCGATCGAGGCCGAGCGGTGGCTCGCAGCCCACGAGTGACGCTGTAACCGGCGTTTTGGTTTCACCGGTTACGGGCCGGGAATACAGGACCCGGTCACGACGGTTGCGCTCCGGTACGATCCCCGATCCACCCGCGCGCCGGAACGTCCGGCGCCTCCCCACGTGAAAGGCCCGACGTGTCCGACTCCACCGTCACCATGACCGATGCGACCTTCGACGAGACCGTCGGCGCCGCGTCGACCCCGATCCTCGTCGACTTCTGGGCCGAGTGGTGCGGGCCGTGCAAGATGATCGCCCCCGTCCTCGACGAGATCGCGACCGAGCAGGCCGGCCGCCTCACCATCGGCAAGCTGAACATCGACGACAACCCGGACGCCGCGCGGCGCTACGACGTCATGAGCATCCCGACCCTGCTCGTCTTCAAGGACGGCACGCCGGTGAAGCGCATCGTCGGCGCCAAGGGCAAGGCCCAGCTCCTCCAGGACCTCGCCGAGTTCATCGGGTGACACCCAGCGTCCTCCGGGTCGGCGATCGCGGCGAGCCGGTCCGCGACCTCCAGACCCGGCTGGCCGCACTCGGCCTCCCGTCCGGTGACCAAGCGGGCGAGTTCGGAGCAGCCACCGAGGCGGCCGTGCGTCGGTTCCAGGAGTCCCGGCGCATCCGGGTCGACGGGATCGTCGGTCGGCAGACCTGGAGC
The DNA here is from genome assembly GCA_041159995.1 of Actinomycetota bacterium. GTDB lineage: Bacteria > Actinomycetota > Acidimicrobiia > IMCC26256 > IMCC26256 > IMCC26256. The sequence continues at coordinate 6,036 of JBEAXD010000116.1, forward strand.
GCGCTCGTCGAGACCGGGTACGCGCTCGGGGATCGCCTCCTGTCCGAGCGGCGCCCCATGCTGCGGGGCGACGATGTACTCGACCTGCAACGTCGGCTCAACGCGCTCGGATTCGATGCGGGCCGGGAGGATGGCATCTTCGGCCCGGACACCGGGCGAGGCCTGCGCGACTTCCAGCGCAACGCCGGGATCTCGAACGACGGGATCGTCGGACCCTCGACCGTGGCCGCCCTCGATCGGCTCGGGGTCCAGGCCGGCGAGTCGGTCGCGGCCGTGCGCGAGCGCGAGGCCCTGCGGACCGCCCCCCGCCAACTCGTGGGGCGACGGGTGTTCATCGCCACCCCGCCCGAGCTCGCCCGCCTCGGAGCGGTGGTCGAACGACACCTGGCGGCCATGGGCGCAACGGTCGTGTCCCGGTTCGACGGGGCCGAGGACTCCGCCCTCGCCGACGAGGCCAACCGGTTCGAGGCCGCGCTCTTCCTCGCCCTCCGCCCGGGGGACCGTCCCGGAGCCCGGGTCTGCTACTTCGAGTCGCAGCGCTACCGCTCGGAGGCCGGGTACCGCATGGCCGCAGCGGTGTCGGCCGAACTGGAATCGGTGATCGGACCGCTCGATCCGGTGAACACCGGTGGCCGGATGCAGGCGGTGCTCCGGGAGACGAGGATGGCGGCGATCGTCATCGAGCCTGCCGCCGAGCACGATGCCGGATCCACGGCCCGCATCGTCCGGCGGGTCGAGGAACTCGGCCAGGCCGTCGCCCGCGGGGTGCGGCGCGGGGTCGAGGAACCCCCACCCGACACCACCGCCGAGCACCCGACGGTCGTCATTCCGCCCGAGGCCTAAACCCTCGACCTCGGCGGTCGGACCCGCCGGAGGGCGGGGTCAGATCCGCCGGAGGGCGGGGTCAATCCGTCATCGCCCGGTAGATGCGCTCGAGATCCTCGAGGTCCGAGAACTCGACCACGATCCGGCCCCGCTTGCCCGACATCGTGACCTTCACGCGGGTGTCGAGGTGGTCACCGAGCAGGTTCTCGAGCTCGAGGAGCGCCGCCGGTCGACCGGCCGCCGTCGTTCCCCCGGGCTTGGAGGTCGGCGTCCCGGGCGACGCGGTCGTACCGCTGTGCTCCCGGACCGCATCCTCGACCGCTCGGACCGACAGGCCCTCCGCCGCCGCTCGCTTCGCCATCTGCTCCTGGAATCCGCGATCGGGGCTGCCGAGCAGCGCCCGGGCGTGGCCCATGTCGAGGGTGCGATCCCTCACCATCACCTGCACCGCCGGGGGCAGCTGCAGCAGCCGCAGGGTGTTGGACACCGAGGCCCGGCTGCGTCCCACCCGGGCCGCCACCTGCTCGTGGGTCATCGAGAAGTCCTCGATGAGCTGCTGGTAGGCGGCTGCCTCCTCCATCGGGTTGAGGTCGGCGCGGTGGACGTTCTCGACCAACGCCTGCTCAAGCGCCGCCGTGTCGTCCGTCTCGCGGATGAGCGCCGGGATCGTCTGGAGTCCGACCCGCCGGGAGGCCCGCCAACGTCGCTCACCTGCGATCAGCTCGTAGGTGCCGTCCTCCTTCGGCCGCACGAGCACCGGCTGGAGCACCCCGACCGCTCGGATCGACTCGGCGAGGGAGGTGAGCTCCTCCTCATCGAAGTGGGCCCGCG
>JBEAXD010000289.1:0-5035 GCA_041159995.1 Actinomycetota bacterium
GCCGGTGCCGGGACCGTGGCACCTCGATGGCGACACCGCCCGCGCCGGGGGGCTCGACGGCGCGCCGGCGCTCTCGCTCGAGCTCGATGCGGCGGTCCCGGGCGGGGTCGTCGCCACCCTCTCCTACACCGCCTCGGTCGATGAGGTCATCGACCGGTTCCGGATCGACGGACCGACCGACATCGAGGCGGCGACGCGCCTCGTCGAGGGGTACGACTCGTGGGCCTGGGCCGGCGTTCGTCGGGCGGAGGTTCCGGGTCGCTCGTTCTGGCGCAGTGCGTTCGTCGGACCGCGCGGCGCCCTCACGGTCTCGGCCCGGCGAGCCGAACGGTTCGTCACCGCCGTCGCCTGGGACTCCGGGCACCTGCAGGTCGACTGCGCCGGCGCACCCCCGCTGCCGGCGATCGAGGGCACCTGGGGCTACACCCCCGGAACCCCCGACGACCTCGGGCTCCTCGTGCGGGCCGGCTCCACCGTCGAGAACGAGCCGATCGCGTTCGCATGCGACGCCGATGCCCACCGCGCGCTCGAGCTCGACGCGACGGCCACGGGCGCGGCGATGGGGGCTCGGCACTGGTCGGGCGCACCGATCCTCGGCTGGGAGTCCTGGTACCACTTCGGCCTCACGGTCGATCCCGCCGACGTCCTCGTGAACGCCGAGGCGTTGCGCGCGACCGTCGCCGATCCGCGCTTCGACCTCGTCCAGATCGACGACGGTTGGCAGCGCTGCTACGGCGGCTGGTGGGCGAACGAACGGTGGCCCGGGGACATGGGCGAGATCGTGCGCGCGCTCGCCGACCGCGGGTGTCGGGCCGGCCTGTGGCTCGCACCGTTCATGGTCGTGCCCGAGGCCCCCGGCATCGGGACGGACCATCCCGAGTGGTGCATCGTCGATCCGACCACCGACGCGCCGTTGCGGGAGGAGCGCCACGACCGCTGGTCCCTCGATGCCACCCACCCCGAGGTGATCACCTTCCTGCGCGACCTCGGCGCTCAGGTGCGCGGGTGGGGCTTCGAGATGGTGAAGCTCGACTTCCTCTACTTCGCCGCCCAGACGGGCCGACGCCACGACCCGACGGTGAGCGGCACCGAGGCGTTGCGTCGCGGACTCGCCGCGTTCATAGAAGGTCTCGGTGAGGATCGCTACGTCCTCGGCTGCGGCATGCCGCTGCTCCCGGCGGTCGGCCTGTGCCACGGCAACCGGATCGGCCACGACACCGCCATGCCGCGGGTGCACATGGAGTTCGGCCACCCCGCTCAGGACTGGACCGGGTACCTCGGCGTGCTCGCCCAGGCCCGCAACGTCGCGGCCCGATCGAGCCTCCACCGGCGGTGGTTCGACTGCGACCCCGACGTCGTCATGGTCTGGGGTGGCGACGGCGCCGACCCGGCCGGGTACTCCCCCGCGGAGGCGCAGGTGCTCGCCACGCTCGCGGCGCTCTGCGGCGGACCGTGCTTCCTCGCCGACGACCTGCCCGCGCTCGCCGACACCGATCGGGCCGTGCTCGAGGACGCCGAGTTCTCGTCGCGGTGCTGGGGCGGATCACTGCGCGTCGAGGACCTCTTCGATCACCCGGACGACTGCGAGGTCGAGGAGGCGTTCAGCCGGCCGACGGATCTGGGGCGGGCGTGGCGCACGACCCGCGACGGTCGAGACCTCGCCATGACCTTCGACTGGGACGGTCGTACGGTGCGCTGAGGGATCACATGCGGTCGAGGAGCTCGGCCTTCTTGGCCTCGAACTCCTCCGGCGTGATGACACCCTCGTCGCGCAGCGAGGCCAGACGACGCAACTGCTCCGCCGGATCCCCGACCGTCCCCGGCGAGCCCTGATCACCGATCGCGGTCGCGATGGCCGACGCGTTGCGATCGGCGCGGTGCTGCTCGCGGTTCTCGATCTGTCGGTAGATCTCCTGCTGCACGGCGTCGGGGTGCCGCACATCCTCGAAGTGCGAGGACCCGTCGCGACCGGCCGACTGGATGTCGAGATCGCCGGCGCCGATCACCCGTTCGATCGGCCCCTGCTGGAAGTCGATGTTCGTGATGCGGTCGAGCGGGATCTCGACGCCCCGCTTCGAGATGAAACCGGTACGGAAGATGACCCGCCGGTCGGTCACCACGAAGTACGTGCGGCGCCAGGCCATGAAGCGGATGCCGAGCCAGACCGCCCAGAGCAGCAGGCCGACCCCGATGATGAAGTCGAGCGCGTCCTTGATGATGCGGATCTCGAGCCACGACGCGATGAACATGAGCCCGAGGATTCCGAGCCCCACCATGATGTGCTGGATGAAGTACCACCAGTGGGGGTTCAGGTCGAGCGCGACGTGCTCGCCGTCGTGGATGAGGTGTTCCGGGTACGCCATGGCCCGGGATCCTAGGAGTGCGCCGACGCCGGAGCACCGCATACCCCGAGCACTCGGCCCGACACGCGCACCCCGCTCAGCCGATGGGGCCGAGCACTCCACACACCCCGAGCACTCGGCCCGACACGCGCACCCCGCTCAGCCGATGGGGCCGAGCACTCCACACACCCCGAGCACTCGGCCCGATACGCGCACCCCGCTCAGCCGATGGGGCCGAGCACTCGGTCCGTATACGCGTTGCGGAAGCGGCCCTGGGGGTCGAGGGCGGCGCGCACGCGCTGGAAGCGATCCCACTCGCCGTAGCGCGGGGCGAGCGCCGCTGCGGTCTGGTAGTGCATCTTGCCCCAGTGGGGGCGGCCCGCGACCTCGTCCATGATCGCCTCCACCCCGCGGAAGTAGCGCTCGTAGGGCGTGCCCGTCGAGACGTGCACGGCGAGGAACGCGGTCTCCCGCCCGTGGGCCATCGACATCGGGATGTCGTCGGCAGGGAGCGCGCGGATCTCGACCGGGAAGTCGACCTGCAGCCGCTCGGTCTCGATGAGCTCACGGATCCGACGCAGCGTCGCGGCCATCTCGGCCCGCGGCACCGCGTACTCCATCTCCACGAACCGGACGAGGCGCGGCGTGCAGAACACCCGGTACGACACGTCGACCTTCTCGACCCGACCCATACCGCTCGCGACCTTGCGCGCGAGGGTCGGCACCTGCGAGGGCCGACGGCGACCGTAGGCCGCGAGCGCGCCGAACGCGTAGTTCCCGATGAGCACGTCGTCGCGCCACTGCTTGTAGCGGCTCTTGACCCGGATCGGCCGGTCCGTCCGGTTCGACCGCTTCACGGTCAGGACGTCGGAGTGCGGGAACCAGTACGCGTCGACGTGGTCGTGCTCGGCGATGGTCTCCGGCCAGGCCGCGAGCGCCTCGTCGAAGCCGAAGGGCTCCTCGATCGTGTGCATCCGGAACGCCGGCTCGCACTGCAGGGTGACCTTCGTGATGATCCCGAGCGCGCCCAGCCCGACCCGTGCGCAGGCGAAGATCTCGGGCTCCTCCTCGGCCGAGCAGGTGATGACCTCACCCGATGCGGTGACGAGTTCGAGGCCGATGACCGCCGCGGCGATGGGTCCGAACCGCACCGCCGTGCCGTGGGTGCCCGTCGACAGCGCACCGGCGAGGGTCTGCTGGTCGATGTCGCCGAGATTGGACAGGGCCAGGCCCCGGCGGCCGAGTTCGTCGTTGAGGGTGAAGAGGCGGATGCCCGCCTCGACCGTGGCGGTCAGCCGCTCGCGATCGACCTCGATGATCCGATCGAGCGCCTCGAGGCGGAGCATCCGGCTGTCCGTGCAGACGATGTCGCTGAACGAGTGGCCGGTGGCCGCCACCCGCACCGTCTGCCCCGACCGAGCGGCCGAGCCGAGCACCTCGCGCAGTTCGAGCACACTCGTCGGGGCGTCGACGGCGACGGGCGCGCACTCCTGGTTCCGCCCCCAGTTCCGCCACCGTCCCGTGCTCGCCACGGCTCCGGACCCTAGCCACCGGGCGCGTGACGCCGTGGTGGTGCGCGCGCATCGCGCGCACGGTGACCCGGCGTGCCGGGCCACCGGAACACCGGTTGACGAGCGACCCCTCGTTCCGTAGGTTGCGAGGTGCCGGACGACCCGAGGGACGATCCGCAGCGGAGGCACCGGGGCGACCCGGACGCCGAGGTGGCGGGGACCGACGGCCGACCGGGCCTGCGAGTGCGGGCGGGAGAGGCCGGACCCTCGGGTCGGGCGAGCACCCGCTCGGAGCGACGGTGGAGCCGAGGGGCGAGAGCCCGGAGGCGTCGAGACCGGCGCCGACGTTCGCAGTGCGGAGCGGGCCCCGAGGAGACCGGCGTCGCGAGAGCGGCGGAGGCTACTCGGGGCCGTTCCCGTCCCCGGGCCCTGTGGGGCGCGTCCGAGGCCGCCGGTAGGGTCGCCGCCCATGGACGCCGACGCACTCCTCGAGGGACTCGACCCCTCGCAGCGCGAGGCGGTGACCACCGAGGCCCGTCCCCTCGCGATCCACGCCGGTGCCGGCTCGGGCAAGACACGGGTGCTCACCCACCGCATCGCCTGGCAGTCGGCCACCGGCGCGATCGCTCCCGGTCGCGTGCTCGCGCTCACCTTCACCCGCAAGGCCGCGGCCGAGCTGCGCGATCGGCTCGCCCGGCTCGGCGTCACCGAGGGGGTCGCGGCCGGCACCTTCCACTCGATCGCCCTCGCTCAGTTGCGCCGACGGGCCGCCGACCGCGGCACGGTCATGCCGACGGTGCTCGCGTCGAAGGCCCGCATCATCGGGCCGCTCCTCGGCCGACGCGACGGCGACCGCCTCCGGATCCCCGATGTCGCGGCCGAGATCGAGTGGGCCAAGGCCCGGCTCATCGCGCCGCCCCGGTACCTCGAGGCGGTGGCCGCCTCGGCCCGCGAGGTCCCCCAGGTCGAACGCATCGCGTCGATCTACGAGCGGTACGAGGCCGAGAAGCACCGACGGGACCTCATCGACTTCGATGATCTCCTCATCCGGATCCGGCTCGAGATGGAACGGGAGCCCGAGTTCGCGCAGGCGCAGCGATGGCGGTTCCGCCACCTCTTCGTCGACGAGTTCCAGGACACGAACCGTTCCCAGTTCCGACTCCTCGAGACCTGGCTCGGCGA
>JBEAXD010000225.1:0-6418 GCA_041159995.1 Actinomycetota bacterium
GCTCCACCATCCAGGTCGCGGCGCTCCCCGCCGGGGCCCGGGTCGAGATCGAGGTGTGGGCCCACCTGCCGGTCGATCGGTAGGCTCCCGGCCATGATCGGACCGATCCTCATCGTCATCACCATGCTGCTCGCGCTGCCCATCGCAACGATGCTCGGTGGTGCGGCGTGGAGCGCGCTCATGGGTCAGGCGCTCGCCGACGACGCGGACCTGCGTCACGCCGACGCGCCGAAGTAGGGCGGCGCGTCCGCCGTCGCGTCAGGCGTCGGCGCCGAGGGTGACCGTCACGAGGTCCTCGCCCACCGTCACCGGACCGGTGTAGCCGCCCGCCCGCACGTCGTCGGCGAACGCGTCGGCCGCCGCCGCGTCCCGCGGCGGCGGGATGAGGTGGGTGAGCAGGAGGTGGTGCACGCCGGCCCGTGCCGCGAGCCCGCCGAGGGCCACGGAGTCCGCGTGGTACTCGAAGATCGTCTCGAAGATCGAGCCGGCGACCGCGTCGCGCAGCGGTGTCGACCGGCAGGCCTCGTGGACGAGCACGTCGCAATCGCGGGCGAGGTCCTCGACCTCGGCGCAGACGCGGGTGTCCCCGGAGATCACGACGACTCCGTCCGGCGTGGTGACGCGGTAGGCGACCGCCTCCTCCACCGGCTCGTGGTGCACGAGCACCGCGTCGACGCGCACCGATCCGTCGGCGCTGCGCCACACCTCGGTCGGGACCGCCGGGAGCGGGAACGGCCGCACGTCGATCTCCGGGCCGATCGGCTGCACGTGGGCCATGCGCACGGCGATGTCGGTCCGGTACGGCTCGAAGATCGCGCGGGCGAAGCGCTCGCAGTGGCCCTCCGCGCAGACGACCGTGAGCGGCCCGGTCGCGTGCAACTGCTGCTCGACCCAGCGGGTCATCGCGAGATCGGCGACGTCGACGACGTGGTCCGAGTGGATGTGGGTCAGGAACAGCGCGGTGATGGCGTGCGGTCGTAGGCCGGCCTCGGCGAGGCGGAGCACCGTGCTGCGGCCCGCGTCGAACTGCAGCGCGAGGTCGCCGTGGCGCACGAGCGCACCCGCACCGGCCCGTCCTGGACTCGGGTGGGGCACCCCGGTCCCGGTGAGGGTCACCGTGGTCGTCATGGACCGGGAGTGAACCGGGACTGCCCGAACCGGTATCCGACCGACCGCACGGTGTGGATGAGGCTCGCGTGCTCCTCACCCAACTTGGCCCGGAGTCGACGCACGTGGACGTCGACCGTGCGCGCGCCCCCGTAGTACTCGTAGCCCCACACCCGCGACAGCAACTGCTCGCGGGTGAAGACCTTCCCGGGGTTCGTCGCGAAGAACTTCAGCAGTTCGTACTCCATGTACGTGAGGTCGAGCGGCGCCCCGGACAGCGCGGCCTGGTAGGTCTCGAGGTTGAGGACGAGATCCCCGTACTCGAGGATCTCGACCGAGGTCCCGCGGCCGGCCCGGAAGAACAGGTGCCGCAGGCGTGCCTCGAGCTCGCGCGGGTGGAACGGGCTGAGACAGAAGTCGTCGAAGAGATCCTCGCGGGCCTCGAGCTCGGTGAGCTGGGCGCCGGTGACGAGCAGCAGGAGCGGTTCGAGTACGGCGTCCCGCTTGCGGAGGGTGCGGCACAGCGCGAACGCACCCTCCGGGTCCTCATCGGCGACGATGATCGCACCGCTCCAACCCTCCCGCGGCTCGGCCTGCGTCGCGACGGCGGCGTTCGTCACGGCCTGCCACGCGTACCCGGCGAGGTCGAGCGTCTGCACGAGGAGCGCCGGCGGCGGATCGGGGAAGACGAGGAACGGTTCCACTGTCGCGTCTCAGAGGGTCCCGAGGTACCGGTCGAGCTCGAACGGCGTGACCTGCTGACGGTACGCGTCCCACTCCTCGCGCTTGTTGCGCACGAAGTACTCGAAGACGTGCTCGCCGAGGGTCTCGCGCACGAGGTCGGAGCCCTCCATGATCGTGACCGCCTCGTCGAGCGACTGGGGGAGCGAACCGATGCCGGCGGCCCGTCGGGCATCCTCGGACATCTCCCAGATGTTGTTCGTCGCCTCCGCAGGCAGCTCGTAGCGCTCCTCGATGCCCCGCATGCCGGCGGCGAGCATCACGGAGTACGCGAGGTACGGGTTGCACGCGGGATCCGGGGACCGGAACTCGACCCGGGTGGAGGACTCCTTGCCGCGCTTGGGCGGGGGGACCCGGACGAGGGCGCTCTCGTTGTTGCGGGCCCACGAGATGTACGTGGGGGCCTCGTACCCCATGATGAGGCGCTTGTAGGAGTTGACCGTCTGGTTGGTGACGGCGGTGATCTCCCGGGCGTGGCGGAGCAGGCCGGCGATGAAGTACCGACCGGTCTCGGACAGCCCGGTGTCGCTGGTGCCGTCGGCGAACGCGTTCATGCCGTCCCGCTCGAGCGAGAGGTGGCAGTGCATCCCCGATCCGAACGCGTCCTGGATCGGCTTGGGCATGAAGGTCGCGTGGACGCCGGCGTCGGCGGCGACCTGCTTCACGATGAGTCGGAACGTCATGACGTTGTCGGCCATCGTGAGCGCGTCGGTGTACCGGAGATCGATCTCGTGCTGTCCGGGACCGTTCTCGTGGAACGAGTACTCGACCGGGATCCCCATGTGCTCGAGCATCGTGATGGTCCGACGCCGCAGGTCGCTCGTCATGTCGGTGTGGGTGAGGTCGAAGAACCCGGCGCGGTCGACGGGCTTCGGCTTCCGGGCCGAGCGGAAGTAGTAGAACTCCATCTCCGGTCCGACGTAGAACGTGTAACCCCGTTCGAGCGCGGCCACGAGGTTGCGGCGCAGCACGTGCCGGGGGTCGCCTGCGAACGGCGTGCCGTCGAAGTGCTGGATGTCGCAGAACATCCGGGCCACCGGGGCCTCGTCCCCACGCCAGGGCACGATCTCGAACGTGCTGGCGTCCGGGACGGCGAGCACGTCGGACTCCTGGACCCGGCTGTAGCCCTCGATCGCCGAGCCGTCGAAGGTCATGCCCTCCTCGAGCGCCGTCTCGAGCTCGGCGGGGGTGATGGCGAACGACTTCAGGGTGCCGAGGACGTCGGTGAACCAGAGGCGTACGAAGCGCACGCCCCGCTCCTCGACGGTCCGGAGCACGTACTCGGCCTGGGGTCCCATGGCCGAGCAGTCTGCCAGAGGCCTCGCGCGGATCGTCCGGTCGGCCCCCCGCCTATCGTGCGATTCGCACGATTCGTGCGCGAACATGAGGCTTCGGGCCGCGCCTCCGGTCCGACCACGGAGGACGCGACCGAGGCGACGGGCCCGATGGATCCCACCCTGCACACCGCACTGCCCCGGACCCTGGCGGTCGACAACGGCCTCCTCAACCTGGGGGTCCTCGTCCTCGTCCTCGCCGTGGTGGTCGGCGCGATCACGGCCGGCTCGCGGCGCTGAGGCGGTCCCGCTGGCGGCTCGGGGCACCCCTCGGGGAGGATCCCGGCGCCACGCGGGTCACGATCGAACGGGGAGGGACGCCATGGTGGACGGGTGGGGTGACGAGGCCGACCTCCTCGACGACCTCCGCATCCGACGGTTGCAGGCCGCCTACGTCGACGCGGTGAACCGGCGGGCCTGGTCGGAGTTCACCGACCTGTTCCTGCCGACCTCGGTCCTCGAGGTGCGCGCCGGCGCCGAGCGCGCCGACGAGGTGGTGGGCCCGGAGGCCATCGGTTCACTCATCGGTGGGTACCTCGAGTCCCTCGACTTCCTCGTGCAGGTCGTGCTCAACGCCCGCATCGTCACCCGGTGGCACGGCGACGAGGACCGCGCCGCGGCGCGGCTGTCGATCGCCGAGCACCGTCAGGCGCGCGCGACCGGGCGGGAGCGCCACTCGTTCGGCACCTACCAGGACGAGTACGTCCGCGTGGACGGCCGGTGGTGGTTCGCCCGACGGCGCTACGACCGCCAGGTCGTGACCGCCGAGCCCGGGTCGGGCCGCGACCTGGACGTCGTGCCGATGCCGGCGGACGCCACGGACCTGGGCCCGCCGGCGGCGGCGTGGCGCGGACCGGGGGGTCCGGCCGGTTCCTGAGCGGTCCCTGAGGTGCACGGTCCGCCATCGGGCCGGCGCGGCCCCGACCGGTACGGTTCCGGCCATGTCCGGTCTCCGCATCCGATCCCTCGCCGCCGTCCTGGCGGGCGCCGTCGCCCTCACCGGCGTCGCCGTCCTCACCGTGCCGGCCTCCGCGGCCAAGCCGACGACCCCGCCGATCGTCGACGATCCGCCCGTGCCGGGCGCCAAGCGTCTCGAGTTCCGGGCCGGGCCCTTCGAGATCAAGTCGGGTCAGAACAACATCGCGTTCCTGCCCGGGATCGAGAAGCCGAAGGTCGACGGGTTCATCACCGCGATCCGACCCGACCTCAAGTACGCGAACGGGAGGACTCCGGGCGTCGACGTGGTCCACCTCCACCACGGCGTGTGGCTGAACTTCAGCGCTGCGGACGCGACCATGCGCGGTCCGGAGCGATTCTTCGCCGCGGGGGAGGAGAAGACCACGATGGTCCTCCCCGAGGGATTCGGCTACCAGTACCGGGCCACCGACCGCTGGACCCTCAACTACATGATCCACAACCTCTGGCCGAAGCCCCGCAAGGTCTGGATCACCTACGCCATCGACTTCATCCCGGCGACGTCGAAGGTGGCGTCGTCGATCACGCCGGCGCGACCGGTCTGGATGGACATCCAGAACGGCGAGATCTACCCGGTGTTCGACGCCCTCAAGGGGTCCGGGACCGACGGCACCTACACCTACCCGGATCAGGAACCCGACCCCTACGCCAAGCAGGCGAGCGCGGCGAACCCTCCGGGCCGACGCGGGTTCCGTCCCTCGGCCCCGAAGAACGTCTGGACCGTGGACGCGGATCAGACCGTGATCGCGACGGCCGGTCACCTGCACCCCGGCGGCCTGCACAACGACCTCTACGTGACCCGGGCGGGGGCCACCGCACCCAAGGTCAACCGGAAGCCGGGGACCACCGACACGGCGCGGCTGTGGCGGAGCGAGGCGGTCTACTACGAACCGGCCGGCGCGGTCTCCTGGGACGTCTCGATGACGGTCACCCCGCTCGACTACCGCGTGCAGCTCAAGCAGGGCGACGTCCTCTCGACCACGGTCACCTACGACACCGAGGACGCGTCCTGGTACGAGTCCATGGGGATCATGGTCGTCTGGACCGCACCGACGAAGGGCATCGATCCGTTCCGCACGAAGGTGCCGCGCAAGGGGTTCCTGACCCACGGCCACCTGCCCGAGAACGACACCCACGGCGGGAAGCCCGCGGGCAAGGACTACATCAACGCGCTCAGGGTGCCGTCGTCGCCCGATCCGGTCTCGAACATCATCATCGAGGACTACGTCTACGCCCGCGGTGACATGTCGCTGGCCGACAACATCCCCACCGTGCCCGCCGGCTCGTCGATCACCTTCGACAACTCGCTCGACGCTCCGAAGGACAACGGGATCTGGCACACGATCACCGCGTGCCGGGCACCCTGCAACCGGTCGACCGGGATCGCCTACCCCCGGGCCGACGCGGAGGTGCAGTTCGACTCGGGCGAACTCGGCATCGCCGGACCGCCGACGGCGAACCGCCTCACCTGGCAGACCCCGGCCGACATGGACCCGGGCACCTACACCTACTTCTGTCGGATCCACCCGTTCATGCGCGGGGCGTTCCGGGTGACGGAGTCCTGATGTCGCGTCGCGGTCGCACCATCGCGTTCGTCGTCGTGATCCTCCTGGCGATCGGAGGCGGCGCAGCCTGGTACCTCACGACCGGTTCGGATCCGGCGGGTCCCGCGCTCCCGGCCCGGACCTCGGGCCCCACGGCCGCCGCGTCGGCCGACGGGCGGTGGACCGTGACCGAGGAGGGATCGTTCGTCGGGTACCGCATCTCGGAGCGGTTCGTCGGCGGTCTCGCCGACATCGAGGCGGTGGGTCGGACCTCGGACGTCCGCGGCGGTCTCACGGTGGACGGCCGCACCGCCCGTTCGGTGTCGATCGAGGCGGACCTCGGATCGCTGGCGAGCGACAAGGCGCCGCGCGACAACTACCTGCGGACGAACGCACTCGAGACCGGCACCTACCCGACGGCGCGGTTCGTCGCCGCCGGCCCGATCCCCCTCCCGGTGCTGGCCCGGGGCGAGGAGTTCGAGCGCACGATCGAGGGCGAACTCACGTTGCACGGGGTCACCCGTCCGCTGTCGCTCCCGGTCACGGCGCGCTGGGACGGCTCGGCCGTCTTCGTCATCGGGACCGCACCGATCGTGCTCGCGGACTACGGGATCACGACGCCGCAGACGCCGGTCGTCTCGGTGCAGGACCGCGGCAGCCTCGAGATCCAGCTCGTCCTGCGCCGGTCCTGAGTCAGCCTTCGAGCGGCACCGGTTC
>JBEAXD010000257.1:0-4230 GCA_041159995.1 Actinomycetota bacterium
GACGATGAGGCGCGCGGCGCCGGACCCCGCGCCCCAGCGGTCGAGTGCGGTGTGGGCCGCGGCCACGACCCCGGGGTGCTGGGTGAGTCCGAGGTAGTCGTTCGACGCGTACGACACCACCCGCTGGCCGGTCGCGGTGATCGTCCCGTGCGGTCCTGCGGCGTCGAGGTCACGCGGCGCACGCCAGCGCCCGGCGCCGTGGATCGCCTCGACCTGCGCGGCGGCCCACTCCGACCAGGTCACGGTGCGGTGCCCGCGGTGATCGCGCGGTCGAGGGTCGTGACGATGCGCTCGATCTCCTCGGAGGTCGAGGTGAGGATGGGCATGAGCACCACCACATCACCGAGCGGCCGCAGGAGCACGCCGTGGCGCACCGACGCGGCGCAGACGCGCCGACCCCAGCGCAGGCCGTCGCGCGGCGGCGCGAGCTCCACCCCGACCATGAGGCCCTGCTGCCGGATCGCTCGGACCTCGGACCGGGGCGCGAGGTGCTCGTCGAGCAGGTCGCGCAGCTGTTCGGCGCGCGCCCGGACGTTCGCGAGCACATCCCACTCCTCGAACAGTTCGAGGTGCCGGAGCGCCACCGCGGCCGCGAGGGCGTTCCCGCTGTACGAGTGGCCGTGGTACAGGGTCATCTCGCTGAGGTCGGGGCCGAGGAACGCTCGGAACACCCGATCGTTCGCCACCGTCGCGGCCATCGCGAGGTAGCCGCCCGTGATCCCCTTGCCGATCGCCATGATGTCGGGCCGCAGGCCGCACTGCTCGGAGGCGAACATCGTGCCGGTGCGTCCGAATCCCGTCGCGACCTCGTCGCAGATGAGCAGGACGTCATGGTCACGGCACGCTGCCGCGAGTGGGCCGAACGCGCCGGCGGGCAGCACCTCCATCCCGGCCGCACCCTGCACGAGGGGTTCGATGACCACGGCGGCGAGCTCGGACGCGTGGCGGGCGATGAGGTCGACCGCGACCTCGATCGCGTCCGGGTCGTCGAACCCGGGGGCCCGCAGCACCGGGAACCGGAGCGGATCGAACACGTCGGTGCCGAACCCGCCCGCGCCGACGCTGATCCCCCCGATGGTGTCTCCGTGGTAGGCGCCGCCGAACGCGAGGTACGTGGTGCGATCGGTGATGCCCTGGTTGGTCCAGAACTGGAACGCGATCTTCAGCGCCTGCTCGACCGCGGCGGCGCCGTCGGACGCGAACAGGAAGTGCGGGTCATCCACGGGGACGACGCGGGCGAGGGCCTCGGCCAGTTCGATCGTGATGCGGTTGCCGTTGCCGAGCAGCGTCGTGTGGGCCACCCGGTCCAGTTGCTCCCGCGCCGCGGCGTCGAGTTCGGGGACGTGGTGGCCGAGCGTGGTGACCCAGAGGGAGGAGATCGCGTCGAGGTAGCGGTTGCCCTCGACGTCGATGACCTCGCGACCCTCGGCCCGTTCGACGATGACCGGCGCGTTGTCCGCGTACACCGACATCTGGGTGAAGCCGTGCCAGACGACCGCGGCGTCGCGGGCGATCCAGTCCTCGAGGTCGGCCATGGGTTCGATGCTACGGGGTCGGTCCGCGGGGGCTCACGCCCCGGGCGCCACCGCCTCAGCCCCGCCCGACGGTGGCGCAGAAGTCGGCGAACTGCTCGACGTACCGGTCGATGTCCTCGGTGGTGTGCTGCACCGAGATCGTCCACTGCTCCTCGTCGCCCGGCGTCATGAAGATGCCCCGGTTGATCGCCCACGGGTACGAGGCGGCGTAGAGGTCGGTGTCGGTCTCGAGGAAGTCGCGGTAGTTCGTGAGCGGCTCGGGCCGGTAGGAGACGCAACCCTTCGCGCCGAGATCGACCGCGTGGCCGGGGATCCCGTTCGCGGTCAGCGCCTCGGCGCACCCGGTCGCGAGGCGGGTACCGAGGTCGGCGAGGTACGCGTACGCGTCGTGGGTCAGCACCTCGGTGAGGGTCGCCAGACCGGCCGCGGCCACGAGCGGGTTGCCGTTGAACGTGCCCTGCTGGGCCGCCCCTCGACCGATGGTCTCCATCACGTCCGCCCGACCACCGAACGCGGCGCCCGGGGTGCCGCCGCAGATCGCCTTGGCCCAGCACGCGAGGTCCGGCACGACGCCGTACCGCTCGACCGCGCCCCCGTACGCGATCGTTGCGCCACTCTTCACCTCGTCGAAGATGAGGAGCGCGCCGAACTCGTGGAGCAGGTCCTTGAGGCCCTGGAGGTACCCGGGTGCGGGTTGGCAGATGCCGATGTTCATCATCACCGGCTCGAGGATGAGGCAGGCGATGGAGTCGCCGCGCGCCTCGAGGAGACCTCGCAGCACGGTGAGGTCGTTGAACGGCACCACGTGGGTGTGCGCCGAGGTCGACCGGGGGATGCCGAGCGACATCGGGGTGGAGTGCGGCGCGTCACGTCCGCCCATCATGTCGGCGTTCGGCACGACGCTGAACATCACGGGGTCGTGGTGGCCGTGGTACGAGCCCTCGATCTTCACGATGTCGTCGCGCCCCGTCGCGGCGCGGGCGATGCGGATCGCGCCCATCGTCGCCTCGGTGCCCGAGTTCGCGAAGCGCACCGAGTCACAGGCGAAGCGTTCGCAGAGCACCTCCGCGAACTCGACCGTCGCCGCGGTGGGGGCGGCGAAGTGGGTACCCGTGCGTGCGGCACGTTCGATCGCCTCGGCGACCTTCGGGTGCGCGTGGCCGACGATCATGCAGCCGAAACCGTTGTGGAAGTCGAGGTACTCGTGGCCGTCGACGTCCCAGACGTGACTGCCCTGCCCCCGTTCGAGGTAGAGCGGGTACGGATCGCCGGCCTGGAACGACGACCCGACGCCCTGGGGCAGGACGCGGGTCGCGCGCTCGTACAACGCCTTCGAGTTCGGTGTCGCCGCGACCATGCGGGCGGTCTCGGTCGCAGCCAGATCGGCGGCGCGGGTGCTCGTCGCGTTGCTCATGGGTATCGACTCCCTCCGGTGTTCCCCGGACGTCAGTGCTTCACCATCACGTGCTTGAGTTCGGTGTAGTGCTCGATCGCGTAGATCGACATGTCCTTGCCGTAGCCGGACTGCTTGAAACCGCCGTGCGGCATCTCCGACACGATCGGGATGTGGTCGTTCACCCACACGCAGCCGAACTGGAGGGCGGCGCTCATCCGCATCGCCCGTCCGACGTCGTTGGTCCACACGCTGGCCGAGAGCCCGTAGTCCACGTCGTTCGCCCACGCCAGCGCGGTGTCGTCATCGCTGAACCGCTGGACCGAGATCACCGGGCCGAAGACCTCGCGCTGGACGATCTCGCTGTCCTGGGCGGGACCGGCGACCACGGTCGGTGCGTGGAAGAACCCGGGTCGATCGAGTGCGGTGCCGCCGGTCGTGATCTCAGCACCTGCGGCTGCGGCCCGCTCGACCATGCCGGTGACCCGGGCGAGTTGGTCGGCCGAGATCACCGGTCCCATCGCGGTCGCCTCGTCGAACGGGTCGCCGGTCACGATGCCGGCGACCGCGTCGGTGATGCCGGCGACGAAGTCCTCGTAGACGCCGGGACCGGCGAGGATGCGGCACGGTGCGGTGCAATCCTGGCCGGAGTTGTAGTACGACATCTCGACGAGGCACGCGACCGCCGCTTCGACGTCGGCGTCGTCGAAGATGATCACCGGCGCCTTGCCGCCGAGTTCGAGGTGGACCCGCTTGAGGGTCTCGGCCGCGGTGCGGGCGATCACCTTGCCGGTCTCGACCGATCCGGTGAGGGAGATCATCGCGACCTTCGGATGGCGCACGAGCGCGTCGCCCGCGGTCTCACCCTGTCCGGTGACCACGTTGAGCACGCCGGCCGGGAGGATGTCAGCCGTGATCTCGGCGAGCCGCAGCGCCGTGAACGGCGTGAGTTCGGACGGCTTGAGCACGACCGTGTTGCCCGCAGCGAGTGCGGGGCCGAGCTTCCAGGTCGCCATGTTGAGCGGGTAGTTCCACGGCGCGATCGACCCGATGACCCCGAGCGGATCCCGACGCAGGAACGAGGTGTGCTCGTCGAGGTACTCACCCCCGGCCCGACCCTCGAGGAAGCGGGCGCCCCCGGCGAAGAACCGCCAGTTGTCGAGCGTGAGGTCCATCTCGAACTCGATGATGGACGCCGGCTTGCCGCAGTTCTCCATCTCGATCCGGGACAGGGTGGGCAGGTCGGCCTCGATGGCGTCGGCCACCCGGTGGAGGACCTCGCTGCGGGCCCGGGGCGTCATC
>JBEAXD010000083.1:0-2917 GCA_041159995.1 Actinomycetota bacterium
CGATCATCCAGCTCTGGGACGCCGAACTCGCCGCGGCGGAGATCCGCCGCAACGCCGCCCGCGGCGGTCGAGCGGTGGCGTTCACCGAGATCCCGGCGTTCCTCGGACTGCCCTCGATCCACGACCCGAGCGGATTCTGGGATCCCTTCTTCCAGGCCTGCGACGAGACCGGCACCGTGGTGTGCATGCACATCGGCTCGTCCTCCAAGATGCCGTCGACGAGCCCGGACGCCCCGGCGGCCGTGGGCTCGACGCTGACGTACATGAACGCGGCGATGTCCATGACCGACTACCTCATGTCGGGACTCTTCGAGCGCTTCCCGAACCTGAAGCTCGCGTACTCCGAGGGCCAGATCGGGTGGATCCCCTACATCCTCGAGCGGGCCGACAAGGTGTGGGAGGAGAACCGGGGCTGGGGCGGCGTGGCCGACAAGGTCCTGCGTCCGCCGTCGGAGTACTACCGCGAGCACATCTACGGCTGCTTCTTCGATGACGCGCACGGGATCAAGAACCTCGACGCGATCGGGGTGGACAACGTCACGTTCGAGACGGACTACCCGCACTCGGACTCGACCTGGCCGCACTCGCTCAAGGTGGCGATGGACATCCTCGCCGGACTCGACGACGAGACGATCTACAAGATCGTGCGCGGGAACGCGATCCGGATGCTCGATCTGCCCTTCGACCGCTGACGCGGCGGGCGCGCCCGGCTCCGGGTCCGACGCTCAGGCGACCAGCGCGGGCGCGAGGCGACGCCACGCATCCAACGGGAGTCCCGTGAACTCGGGCGTGAGGACCTGCACGCACACGTGGTCGGCTCCGGCGTCGCGGTGCGCCTGCACCCGGGCGGCGATGGCGGCCTCGTCGCCCCACGCGGTGATCGCGTCGACGAGCCGGTCGGATCCGCCGTCGGCGAAGTCCTCCTCGGACCAGCCGAGGCGCACGAGGTTGTTCGTGTAGTTGGGCAGGCTCAGGTACATCGCCATCGCGCTCCGCGCGGTGGCTCGGGCCGACTCGGGATCGGTGTCGAGGACCGCCATCTGCTCGACGTGGAGCCCCGCATCGGGCCCCATCGTGCTGCGCGCGATCGCCGTGTGCTCCACGGGCACGAAGTACGGGTGGGCCCCCTCGGCCCGTGCCGCGGCGAGTTCGAGCATCCGCGGTCCGAGGGCGGCGAGCACGCGGTGGGTCGGCGTCGTCGGCGGGGTCGCGAGGTAGAAGCCGAGGTCCATCCCGTCGAGGTACGAGCGCATCGTCGCGAGCGGCGGTCCGTAGGTCTGGCCGCGCAGTCCCTCGACCGCCGACTGGTGGCTCACGCCGATCCCGAGCAGGAACCGTTCCGGGAACGCTTCGGTCACGGAGTTCTGGGCGCAGGCCATCGACAGCGGATCGCGGGAGTAGATGTTCGCGATGCCGGTGGCCAGCACGATGCGTTCGGTGGCCTCGAGCAGGAGGGCGCTCGACACGAACGGGTCCCGACCGGCCATCTCGGGGATCCAGATCGCGCCGTACCCGAGTTCCTCGATCTCGGCCGCCACCTCGCGAGCCCGTGCCATCGGCAGGTGGTCGAGCGCGTGCGTCCAGAGTCCGATCGGGGAGAGGTCCATGGCACCCGATCGTACGGATGCGCCGGACCCGGCGGGGGAATGGCCCGCGTCCTACGATGCCGCCCTGCCCCCGTGGGGACGCCCCCGGATCCGGGGCTCCGATTCCGTTCATGAAGGGACCCGACCGGCTGTGACCACGACCCTCTCCGGCGACTCCGAGTACCGACTGCTCATCGGCGGCGAGTTCCAGACCGGCGGCGACGGCACCTACGACATCATCAATCCGGCGACCGAGGAGGTCGTCGGCGCGGCGCCCGAGGGTTCCGTCGAGCAGGCTCGGGCGGCCGCCGCCGCCGCACGGGGTGCGTTCGATTCGTGGTCTCGGACCAGCCCGAAGGAGCGCGCCGCACTGCTGCAGGCTGCGGCCGACCGCCTCCGGGAGCGCCAGGCCGAGTTCGTCCCACTCGTCATCGCCGAGACGGGATGCACCGCCACCGTCGGTCGCACCATGCAGGTGCCGCAGGCCGCGACCCGGTTCGAGCGGTACGCGGCCGGCGCGCTCGAGTCGAGCGTCATCCCGCTCCCGCCCCAGGAGATGCCGGCCACCGCACTCGCGCCGGGCGGACTCATCGGGGCGCTGGCCCGCCGTCAGCCGGTCGGCGTGGTGGCCTGCATCACCTCGTACAACTTCCCGATCGTGAACATGGTCGGCAAGATCGCCCCGGCACTCGCCATGGGGAACACCGTGGTCGTCCGCCCCGCCGGTCAGGACCCGCTCGCCGTCGTCGAACTCGTCAACCTCATGCACGAGGTCGGGTTCCCGGAGGGTGTGGTCAACGTGGTGACCGGGTCGACGCCGGCCACCGGCGAGGCACTCGTCGAGTCGCCCGACGTGGACATGGTGTCCTTCACGGGCAGCACCGGCGTCGGGAAGCGGATCGGGGAGGTCGCGGGGCGCACCATGAAGCGTCAGCTGCTCGAACTCGGCGGCAAGGGTGCCGCGCTCGTGCTCGAGGACGCCGACCCCCGCACCGCCATCGGCATGATCTCGTCCGTGTGGTCGTTCCACTCCGGGCAGATCTGCACCGCACCGACCCGGGCGATCGTGCACCGGTCGATCTACGACCAGGTCGTCGAGGGCCTCGGGGCCGCCGCCGGTCGGCTCACGATCGGTGACCCGCTCGAGCGGACGACCGTGGTCGGACCCGTCATCACCGAGGCCCATCGCGCTCGGATCGAGGGGTACATCGCGGCCGGGCGGGAGGAGGGCGGATCGGTCGTGGTCGGGGGCGGCCGGCCCGAGCACATGGAGCGCGGCTGGTACGTCGAGCCCACGCTCATCGCCGACTGCCGGCCCGGCATGCGGGTGG
>JBEAXD010000010.1:0-6794 GCA_041159995.1 Actinomycetota bacterium
TGGTACGAGGACCGCACGAGCGGCCCGGACTCGACGTGGGCGATCCCGAGCGCGCGTCCGTGGTCGGCGAGGGCCGAGAACTCCTCGGGGGTCCACCACCGCACGACGGGGAGGTGGGCCGAGGAGGGGCGCAGGTACTGCCCGATCGTGACGATGTCGACACCGACGGCCCGCAGGTCGGCGAGCGCGCCGTGCACCTCGTCGCGCGTCTCGCCGAGGCCCACCATCACGCCGGACTTCGTCACGATGCCGGCCGCCGCCGAACGGGCGAGGAGTGCGAGCGAGCGCGCGTAGCCCGCGGACGGACGCACCGCACGCTGCAGGCGCGCCACCGTCTCGAGGTTGTGGTTCAGCACGTCCGGGCCGGCCGCGATGACGACGTCCAGGGCGGCAGGGTCGCCGCGCAGGTCGCTGATGAGGACCTCGACCCGGGTGTCGGGGCTCGAACCACGGATCGCGGCGATCGTCGCCGCGACGTGCGCCGCACCGCCGTCGGGCAGGTCGTCCCGAGCCACCATCGTGAGCACCGCGTGGGCGAGTCCCATGCGCGCGACCGCAGCGGCGACCCGATCCGGCTCCGCAGTATCGACGGGTTCCGGGCGCCGGGTGTCGATGAGGCAGAACCCGCAGGCGCGCGTGCAGCGTTCACCGAGCACCATGAACGTGGCCGTGCCGGCCGACCAGCACTCGGAGATGTTCGGACAGCCGGCCTCCTCGCAGACCGTGTGGAGATCGAGGTCCCGCACGAGACGCTTGAGCTCCCGGTACTCCGGGCCGAACTCGGCGCGGACCCGCATCCACTCGGGCCGGCGGAACGTCGCATCGGGCGCGGGCGCCTCGACGCCGGCGGCTTCCAACCGGCCGAGCAACCGCACCGGCGTGCCGACCGCACCGGACTCGCCCGCGGCCGCGCGTCGACTGAACGCACTGAGGTCATCGGGGACCTCCCGCCACGCGACGTCCTGTCGCTCGAGGGCCTCGTAGGAGAACGCGGCGGCGAACGCGGGAACGAACGCGTCGGCGACCGCGCGCAGGTCGACCGGTCGTCCGAGGTACTCGGTGAGCGAGGTGACGGATCGATCGACGATGCCGCACGGCACGATGTGGCCGAACATCGTGGCGTCGGTGTCGACGTTGATCGCGATCCCGTGGCGGGTTCGACCGCCCTCCACCCGCACGCCCACCTGGGCGACCTTCGCGCCGTCGATCCAGACTCCCGGGTACTGCGGATCGGTCGTGGCGACCACGCCGAGGTCGGCGAGCGTCGTCACGACGACCTGCTCGAGACGACGCACGTACGCGACGGCGTCCGGCAACCCTCCCTGCCACACCGGCAGGGAGACGATCGGGTACGCGACGAGCTGACCCGGACCGTGGTAGGTCACGTCGCCGCCGCGGTCGGCGTGCCGCAGCACCGCACCCACCGAGGCCGGATCGACGAGGACGTTGCCGGCGTCGCCACGACGACCGAGCGTGTACGTGTGCGGATGCTCGAGGAGCAGCAGGACGTCGTCCCCCGCCCCGTGGAGCGCGCGCTGCAGTGCATCCGCCTCGTCGTAGTCGACCCGACCCAGCCATCGCACCCGGAGGTCGGTCATGCGAGTTCGGGCTCCCAGTCCCGGGTCTCGAGGTTCGTGCGCACGGCGTGGAGGAATGACGCCGCGTACGCGCCGTCGAACGCGCGGTGGTCCCAGGTGAGGGCGAGGATGCCGACCGGGTGGATCGCGATCGCGTCGTCACCATCCGGGCCCTGCACCACCACGGGCCGCTTCCGGATGGCGTCGGTCGCCAGGATCGCCACCTGCGGCTGATTGATGATCGGCAACGTCATGTAGGTGTCGAACGGGCCCATGTTGGTGATCGTGAACGTGCCCCCGGCGAGCTCGTCGGGCGTCACCCGCTTGGTCCGGGCCCGCGACGCGAGGTCGCGGATCTCCCGGGCGAGCAGGCGCAACCGCTTCCCGTCGGCATCGCGCACGACCGGTGCCACGAGACCGGCGAAGTCGAGATCGACCGCGATCCCGAGGTGGAGCGCGTGGTGCACCGTCATCGACTCGGCGTCGATCGATGCGTTCACCTGCGGGTACTCGTGCGTGGCGTCGGCCACCGCGCGGACGATGAACGGCAAGTAGGTGAGCCCGAACCCCTCCTGCTCGCGGAACGCGTCCCCGTGGGCCCGACGCGTGCGCTCGACGTGCTCGAAGTCGACCTCGACGCTCGTGTAGACGTGCGCGCTCGTCGCCTTCGACCGAACCATGTGCTCGGCCGTGCGTCGGCGGATGGTGGACAGCGGGATCACCTCGTCGCCCCGCTCGACCCGCGGCGTGGGCGCCGTCACCGGTCGGGGTGGGCTCGGCGTCGCCGCGAGCACGTCACGTCGGGTGATACGGCCACCCTCGCCGGTACCGAGGATCGTCGACGCATCCACCCCCCGCTCGGCGATGAGCCGACGCACCACGGGCGAGGTCACGAGTCCCGGACGCGGGGTCGGCGCCGCGGTCGTGACCGGCCGAGCCGCGGGGGCGACCGGCGCGTCCGGGGCGGCCGCCGCGTCCGGGGCGGCCTCGATCACGGCGAGGCGCACCCCGACCGCCACCGTCTCGCCCTCGGGTACGAGGATCTCGGTGATCCGACCGGCGACACCCGCCGGGACCTCGGAGTCCACCTTGTCGGTCGTGACCTCGAAGAGCGGCTCGTCCACCGTGACGGTGTCCCCCACGACCTTGAGCCACCGGGTCACGGTGGCCTCGGTGACGGTCTCGCCGAGCTGCGGCATCGTGATGTCCACTGCTGCCTCCTCGCCGGTCGGTCTCACCCGTGCAACGCGCGGCCGGTGAGTGCGAGCACGCTCTCACCGAACAGCTCGCCGAGCGTCGGGTGCGGTTGGATGAGCGCGGCCAGATCACCGACGGTCGCCTCCCAGTTGACCGCGAGGTACCCCGGTCCGAGCAGTTCGGTCGCCCACGGCCCGACGATGTGCACACCGAGGATCACCCCGTCGGTGTTCGCCACGATCTTCACGAGCCCGTCGGCCTCACCCATGATCTGGGCCCGACTGTTGCCGGCGAAGCGGTGCACGCTCGTCACCACGTCGTGCCCGGCGGCGCGGGCCGCCTCCTCGGTCGGGCCGCAGAACGCGACCTCGGGGTGGCAGTAGATGCCCCAGGGGACGCGGGCGTAGTCGATGGGGTCGGGCTCCTCGCCGCAGATCTCCTTGATGGCCACGATCGCCTCGGCGAACGCGACGTGCGCCAACGCCGGGGTGGCCACGAGGTCCCCGACCGCGTGGACACCGTGAACCGCGGTGCGCATCCGGCCGTCGACCTCCACGTACCCGCGACCGTCGACGACCACGCCCGACCCCTCGAGCCCGATGCCGGCGCTGCGCGGGGCCCGACCGACGCTCACGACGACGACGTCGGCGGCGACCACCGCCGTCCCCGTCCCGTCCGAGTACGTCACCTCGACGCCGTCGTCGGTCACGACCCCGCCCTCCACCGTGACCCCCGTGTGCACCGTGACCTTGCGGCGCTTGAAGAGCCGACCGACGATGGCGGCGGCCTCGGGATCGACGCCCGGGAGGATCCCCGGCATCGCCTCGAGGACCGTGACGCGGCTGCCGACGTCGGCGAGGAACGATGCGAACTCGCAGCCGATCGCCCCGCCACCGATGATGATGGCCGAGGCCGGGATCGAGGTCCGGTCGAGGACGTGGTCCGAGGACAGCACCCGCACACCGTCGAACGGGAGTCCGGGGAGGGCGCGGGGGGCGGAGCCCGTCGCGAGGATGAGCGCGTCGCCCTCGAGCGTGTCGTCACCGACGCGCACCCGGTGGGCCGCGGCGTCGACCACCTCGCCCCGGCCCGGCACGACGGTGACCGACCGACCGGCGAGCAGTTGCTCGAGGCCCTTCGTGAGCCGATCCACGACCTGCTGCTTGCGGGCCACGCTCACGGCGAGATCGATCGTCGGCGGATCGACCCCGACGCCGAACGCACCGGCCCCGCGCACCGTGCGCAGGACCTCGGCGGTCTGCAGCAGCTCCTTGGCCGGGATGCAGCCGCGCTGCAGGCAGGTGCCGCCGACCCGCGCCTCCTCGACGAGCGTCACCGTCCGGCCCGCCGCGGCGCCGTACAGCGCGGCGGCGTACCCACCGGGACCACCCCCGAGCACCAGGACGTCGCTCCGGCCGCTCACTGCGCGCCCGCCTGCAGGATCTGCACCGCGCCCGCGACGAGGATGACGAGGCCCGTGACCACGGCGAGGATGAGGAGCGTGCGGGTCTTCACGACCCCATCTTCCCCCGCGCCCGGCGCCGCGCGCCCACCCGCACGCCGGACCGGGACGAACGGGACGCGCCACTATGCTCCACCCGTCCCCCGGCGCCGTCCGCCGGGCCCGCCGGCGCCAGCGATCGCCCCGGCGGCGAGCACCCATCGAGGAAGCCGAGCGCGGTGAACGATCCCCGGTCCAGCGAGCCCGTCACCCCGGCCGAGGCGGGGGAACCGAACGGCTCCGGCGGCGTGGTCGGCTCGCTCCGCACCGCCCTGCCCGAGGGGACCTTCGCCCTCGGCGGGGGCCTCATGGTCGCCGCGATCACCGCCTACGTGTTCGTCATCGTGGTCCAGAACAAGCTCGGCACCCGCGAGTGGGCCGGGTTCAGCGCGTTCTGGGCCCTCATCTTCGTGGTCGGGCCGGGCCTGTTCCTCCCGATCGAGCAGGAGGTGAGCCGGGCGATCGCGGCCCGGCGCGCCCAGGGCCTCGGCGGCGGCCCCCTCGTGAGCCGGGCGGCCCGACTGGCCGGCGGGCTCCTCGTCGTCACCATCATCGCCATCACCTCGGTCGAACTGCTCGGCGGCGGCGTCATCAGCGACAACCTGTTCCACGGCGAGCAGGGCCTCGTGTGGGCGCTCGAGTTCGGACTCGTCGGCTTCTTCACGATGCACCTGACCCGCGGCGTGCTCTCGGGCAACGGGCGGTTCGGTCCGTACGGCGTGATGATGGGGGCCGAGGGCACCTTCCGCCTCCTCGGCGCGATCGGCCTGTCGATCGCCGGGGTCGAGATGGCCGGCCTCTACGGCGCCTGCATCGGTGCCGCCTCCTTCATCGCCGTGGCGATCGCGCTCGTGATGGCCCGACCCCGCACCCTCGTGGCCGACGGGCCGCCCGCCCCGTACAGCGAGCTCTCGACCGCGCTGGGCTGGCTGCTCATCGGCTCGGTGTTCATGCAGCTCCTCGGCTACACGCCGCTGCTCGGCGTCAACCTCCTCGAGTCCGGTGGCGACAAGGAGGCCGCGGCCGCATTCGCATCCGCGTTCTTCATCGCCCGGATCCCGGTCCTGCTGTTCCAGGCGGTGCAGGGGACCCTGCTGCCGAAGTTGGCCGGGTTGGCCGGTGCGGGTCGGGCGAAGGACTTCCGCGACGGGCTCATGCGCCTCCTCGTGGTCGTCGTCGGCATCGCCGTGCTCGGGACGGTCGGCGCGCTCCTGGTCGGTCCGTTCGCCGGTCGGATCCTGTTCAAGGACTTCAGCATGTCCGCCTCGAACCTGGCCCTGCTCGCCGCCGGTTCGGGCGCGTTCATCGTCGCCCTCACGATCGCGCAGGCCCTCATCGCGGTGAACGCGTACGCCCGGGTCGCGTTCTCGTGGGTGGCCGGGGTCGTCGTGTTCCTGGTGGTCTGCGCCGGGATCAGCGACCTGTTCCTGCGGGTCGAGATCGGGTTCCTGGCCGGCGCCGGGGCGTCGTGCGCGCTCATGATCCTGCAGCTCCGCACCGCGATGTCGCGGGGCCTGAGCGCCGATCGACTGCTCGAGGCGTTCGAGCACGAGCCGCTCGAACTCTGACGTGGGCGACCCGGCCTCGGGCGTCCCGCCCCTCACCGTCGCGCTCGACGCCACACCGCTCCTCGGGGCCCGGACCGGCGTCGGCGAGGTCGTGGCCGGGATCCTCGGACCCCTCGCGGCTCGCCCCGATCTGCGCATCCGGGCCTACGCACTCACGTTGCGGGGCCGTCGCGACCTCGTCGCGGCGCTCCCGGCCGGCGTCGGGGCGGCCACGCGTGCGGTGCCGGCCCGCTGGGTGCGACGGCGCTGGCAACGATCGGACCGCCCGACGGTGGAGCGGTGGACGGGCCCGGTCGACCTCGTGCACGCCACGAACTACGTGGCCCCGCCGGCTCGGGTGCCCGTGCTCGTGTCGGTGTACGACCTCACCGTGCTGCGGTTCCCCGAACTCTGCGCCCCCGACACGCTCGAGTACCCGGCACTGCTGCGCCGTGCGCTCAGCCGCGGCGCCACGCTGCACGCGCCGAGCGCGGCGATCGCTGCGGAACTCGTCGATGCACTCGGCGCACCGGCCGATCGCGTCGTGACCGTGCCGCTCGGACTCCCCGAGGTGCTCGGCGGCGTCCCCCGACGCGGGCACCGACTCGCCGGCTCGGATCACTACGTGCTCGCGCTCGGCACCGTCGAGCCGCGCAAGAACCTACCCGCACTCGTCGCCGCCTTCGACGCGATCGCCGACGCCCACCCGGGGCTCCACCTCGTGCACGCCGGGGGCGACGGGTGGGACGAGGGCGCCTTCGATCTCGCGGTGACGCGCAGCCCGCACCACGCCCGCATCCGACGGCTCGGATACGTGGACGCTCCGACCCGTGCCGACCTGCTCGCCGGCGCCTCCGCCTTCGCCTACCCCTCGCGCTACGAGGGCTTCGGATTCCCGCCGCTCGAGGCGATGGCCGTCGGCGTGCCGGTCGTGGCCACGGCCGTCGGGTCCCTGCCCGAGGTGCTCGGCGA
>JBEAXD010000191.1:0-2878 GCA_041159995.1 Actinomycetota bacterium
GCACGCCGCCCGAGCCCGGGGGATCGGTTCGGCCCCCGACGCCCGTCCGGGGCTAGATTCCGCCGGTCGCGTTGACCGGTGCGAGCCGGTTCCGACGAGTTCCATGAGGGGGTCCCCGTACCCCCGCCGCGCGCGAGGGAGCGTGCGGTCAGCACCCGTACAGAGGAGTACGAGTCCGCATGCACTTCGCATCCGAGGGTGGTTTCCAGCTCTTCGAGCTCGGGGCCGCCGAGTGGTTCTGGTTGTGGTTCTCCGCGGCGACCGCGGTCCTGGCGCTCGTCGTGGGCTTCGCGCTCATGCGCGGGGTCCTCGCCGCGGACCAGGGCACCGCGTCGATGATGGACATCGCCCGGGCGATCCAGGAGGGCGCCATGGCGTACCTCAAGCGGCAGTTCCGCACGATCGCCGTCATCCTCATCCCGGTCGCCGTGGTCGTGTTCCTCACGTCGACCGCCGCCGAGGTGCCGGAGGAGACCTTCGGCCTCTCGATGTCGGGCGGCCTCTCCTACGGCGCCTCCGGCATCTTCCGGACGGTCGCCTTCGTGGCCGGCTGCGTCATGTCGGGCCTCACCGGCTTCATCGGCATGAGCCTCGCCGTGCGGGGCAACGTCCGCACCGCGGCGGCGGCCCGGACCGGGTCGATGTCGGCGGCGCTGAAGGTCGCCTTCCGCACCGGTGGCGTGGCCGGCATGTTCACGGTGGGCCTCGGCCTCCTCGGCGCCACGCTCATCATCATGCTGTTCCAGAACACCGCCTCGGCCATCCTCGTCGGCTTCGGGTTCGGTGGCTCGCTCATCGCCCTCTTCATGCGGGTCGGCGGTGGCATCTTCACCAAGGCGGCTGACGTCGGCGCCGACCTCGTGGGCAAGGTCGAGCAGGGCATCCCGGAGGACGACCCCCGCAACCCGGCGACCATCGCCGACAACGTGGGCGACAACGTGGGCGACTGCGCCGGCATGGCCGCGGACCTCTTCGAGTCCTACGAGGTGACCCTCGTCGCCTCGATCATCCTCGGTGTCGCGGCGTTCCGGGCCATCTACCCGGAGGACCCGGAGAAGTGGGTCATCGGCATCATCTTCCCGCTCATCGCCCGGGCCATCGGCGTGCTCGCCTCGATCGTGGGGGTGTTCATGGTGCGGGCCCGCGACACGGACAAGAACGCGCTGGCCCCGATCAACCGCGGCTTCATCACCGCCGGTGTGCTCTCGGTCATCGGGACCCTCGCGGTGTCCCTCACCTACGTGGGCAACGAGGCCGGTTCGTACAAGAACGCAGCGGGCCGGGTCATCACCACCGTCACGAACCCGGGCTGGCGGATGTTCTTCGCCGTGGTCGTCGGGTTGATCCTCGCCCAGGTGCTCAGTCACCTCACCGAGTACTTCACCTCGACCGAGCGGCGCCCGGTCGTGGAGATCGCCGAGTCGGCCCGTACCGGCCCGGCCACGGTCGTGCTGTCCGGCACCTCGAGCGGTCTGGAGTCCTCGGTCTGGTCGATCGTGGCCATCGCCATCGGTCTCGGCGTGGCCATCGGCCTCGGTGGCGGCAACGTCCAGTTCGTGCTCTACCTCGTCGCCCTCGCCGGCATGGGCATGCTCGCCACGACCGGCGTCATCGTCTCCGAGGACTCCTTCGGGCCGGTCGCCGACAACGCGGCGGGCATCGCCGAGATGTCGGGCGAGTTCACCGGCGAGGCCGAGAAGATCATGGTGAGCCTCGACGCGGTGGGCAACACCACCAAGGCGGTCACCAAGGGCTTCGCCATCGGATCCGCGGTGATCGCGGCCGTGGCGCTGTTCGCCTCCTACATCGACGTCATCGCGGTCGAGCAGTTCGGTCAGGAGAAGATCGACGCGCTCCTCAGCCGGGGCGAGAGCATCTTCCTCAAGGTGCCGATCAACGTCGCCGATCCGGAGGTGTTCATCGGTCTCCTCATCGGTGGCTCGATCGCCTTCATGTTCTCGGCCCTGGCGATCCGGGCGGTCGGGCGCACGGCCGGCACGGTCGTCCAGGAGGTCCGCAACCAGTTCGCCGACGGCAAGATCATGTCGGGCGAGAAGCGGCCCGACTACGGCCCCGTCATCGACATCTGCACCAAGGCCTCGCTGCGTGAGCTCACGACGCCGGCCCTCCTCGCGGTGCTCACGCCGGTCATCATCGGCTTCGGCATCAACAAGTTCGCCCTCGGTGCGTTCCTCGCCGCGGTCATCCTCACCGGCCAGCTCATGGCCAACTACCTCAACAACGCGGGTGGTGCGTGGGACAACGCGAAGAAGTACATCGAGGACGGCCACGAGGGCGGGAAGGGTTCCGAGGCCCACAAGGCCGCGGTGATCGGCGACACGGTCGGTGACCCGTTCAAGGACACCGCCGGCCCGGCGCTCAACCCGCTCATCAAGGTCATGAACCTCGTGAGCCTGCTGGTCCTCCCGGCGATCATCTCGCTCGAGGACGAGAACATCCGCTTCGTCATCGCGGGCGTGTCGACGGTCGTGCTGCTCGGCTCGATCATCTTCTCGAAGCGTGACTCGGGCGGTATCGCGGTCAGCGACGATCTCGCCGGCGCCACGGCGAACTGATCGCCCGCCGCGGGTCGCGGCGAGCACGGGTGTGAGCGAGGGGGCCTCCGGGCCCCCTCGTCGCGTCCACCGGGCTGCGGGGCCCCGGGGCCGCCGGCGCGGGCGGACCGTCGGCGATCCACGCCGGGTCGGCCCGGCGCGCCCGGGGTCGCCGGCTCGATGGCTCAGGCGTCGGCGGAGGGCTGCTGCTTGCGGTGCCGCAGGAACTCGAGGACCGCCGGGACGATCGAGAGCACGACGATCGCGATGAGGACGATCTCGAGGTTGTCCTTGATGAACGCC
Source organism: Actinomycetota bacterium (assembly GCA_041159995.1). GTDB lineage: Bacteria > Actinomycetota > Acidimicrobiia > IMCC26256 > IMCC26256 > IMCC26256. The sequence continues at coordinate 2,859 of JBEAXD010000191.1, forward strand.
ACGTTGCCGAACCAGTACCC
>JBEAXD010000124.1:0-6203 GCA_041159995.1 Actinomycetota bacterium
TGCGAGGCCGCGGTGGCCCGGGAGGTCGCCCGCATCGCCGGCGTGACCGGCGCGGTGGCCAGCGCCGAGGCCGCGACGCTCGAGGTGACGAGCGACGGTCCGGTGGAGCGTGCCGCGGTCGCCGCCGCGGTCGCCGAGGCCGGCTACGAGTTGGTGGGCTGAGGTCCCGCGGTGGTCGAACTCTGGATGCTGACCTTCCCGCCGCCGGGGGCGGCCGGGCTCGTCGCCGAGTTCGCGCAGGGCGCGGGCTGGGACGGGGTCGTGTTCGCCGACACGCAGAACCTCGCGGCCGACGTCTACGGCTCGCTGTGTCTCGCCGCCGCATCGACCTCGACGCTGCAGCTCGGGACGGGGGTCACCAACCCGGTGACGCGCCACCCGGCGGTCACCGCCTCGGCGATCGCGACGGTGCAGGTGGCGTCGGGGGGACGCGCGGTGCTCGGCATCGGTCGGGGTGACTCCTCGCTCGCCCACATCGGTCGCGACCCCGAGCGGGTCGACGCCTTCGAGCGGTACGTCGAACGGGTGCAGGGCTACCTCCGGGGGGACGCGGTCGATCTGGGGGACGGGGTGACGAGCCGGAACGAATGGATCGGCACGCTGGGCCAACCCAAGGTGCCGGTCGACGTGGCCGCGACCGGACCGCGGGTGATCGGCATCGGGGCGCGCCTCGCCGAACGGGTCACCTTCGCGGTCGGCGCCGAGCCCGAACGGGTGGCCGCCGCGATCGCGACGGCGCGGCGCGCCCGCGAGGAGGCCGGGCTCGACCCGATGGGCGTGTCGCTCGGGGCGTACGTCAACGTCGTGGCCCACCCCGACCTCGCGACCGCGCGCAGGATGGTCCGCGGTGGCCTCGGGTCGTTCGCCCACTTCTCGGGCATGCCGGGCGCGCCGACGGTCGAGGGCCCGGACGCCGCGGTCTACGGCGCACTCACGGACGGTTACGACATGGCGCACCACGGCTCGATCGCTGCGGCGCACCAGGCCGCCCTGCCGGACGAGTTCGTCGACCGGTTCGGCGTGGTCGGTCCGAGCGCCGAGGTGGCCCGACGGTTGGGCGACCTCGTGGATCTCGGCCTCGACCGCCTCGTGGTGATCGGTGGCTCGCGGGATGCGGACCCGGGTGAGCTCATCGCGGCGAACCAGCGGCTCATGGTCGAGGTCGCACCGCTCCTGCGCGCCTAGGCGCGGACCGGAGCGGTCGGACCCCGGCTGCCGCGGTCACGGGCCGTGCCGGAGCCAGACTCGCGGGCATGCCGCACGAAGCCCAGGCGCCACTGCACGGACCGTTCCGACCGGAGGGGGGTCTGCTGCACGCGGCGGCCGATCAGCTCCAGGAGATGTTCGGCGTCCATCGCAAGATCGATCAGTTGCTGCACGACTCGGCGAAGCGGGTCGGCGGGGTCGAGTTCGAGAGCATCTTCAGCCCCATCCCGAAGCAGGCCATCAGTGCGTTCCCCCGACGCGACGCCATCAACCACGACCAGACGTTCCTCCGGTCGACGCCGATGTCCTCGGCCGACACCGAGGGCGCACTCGCGCTCCTCGAGATCCTCCACGGCGACTTCGTGGCCGCGAACGTCGAGACGTTCGTCGCGTTCGCCGAGCGGGAGGAACTGTTCGAACGACTGGCCGCCGGGCAGTCGTTCATCTTCGTCGGGTCCCACCTCGAGTTCCAGGACGTCGGGTTCAACCTCGGGTACCTGACCCGTGCGGCCCAGCGGCACGGCTTCGATCGGATCGACACCCGCACGACCGTGATGATCGGGCGGCTCCTCGGCTACCTCGAGGTGATGGGGCTCAACGTCATCGACGACATCCTCCGCAAGGCCGCGAACGTGCTCAAGACCTTCCCGGTGAGCGGCGGCGAGGCGGTGAACGAGGGAGACATCACCGACGAGGACCTCAACCGGCGCGTGCGGGCCTTCCGCAAGCGTCAGAACGCGCGCACCCGAGACGAGTTCATGCACCTCATGGCCTCCGATCACGGCCACATCGTCATCGAGGCCGGCAGCGGATCCCGTGACGCGAAGGATGCGAACGGCCACATCGTCATGGAACCGTTCGCAGCGGGGACCCGGGAGGACCTCGTCGCCGCGGTGCGCGCCGGTGCGTCGATCTACCCGATCTTCGGTGACTACGGGAACCGTGACGAGCCGAGCATCGTGGAGTTCGGACCGGAGATCCGCCACCTCGAGAGCGCGACGCACGCGCACTCGATCGGGGAGATGATCGCGAGCATGGGCAACCGGGCCCGGGGCGCGGCCTCGCTCGATCACCCCGAGGTGAAGCGGTTCCGCACGCTCATCCGGTACGGCTCGTACGAGGCCTGAGCGCATCCCGATCGGTCAGCGGTCGAGGACGCTCACGACCTCGACGTGCGGGGTGTGGGGGAACGGATCGAGCGGGGTGGCGCGCGTGAGGTCGAATCCGAATCGGCGCAACTGCTCGGCGTCCCGGGTCAACGCGTGGGCGTCGCAGGACACGAGCACGATGCGGGTCGCGCCCGTCGCGTCGACGACCGCCGCGCCGTCCGGGCCGAGACCCGCCCGACTGGGGTCGGCCACGACGAGTTCGACCGGCTCGGCCCGCCACGCGGTCACGTCGTCCTCGATCACGTCGACCTCGAGGTCGCGCAGGTTGTGACGGGCGTCCCCCACGGCGCTCGGCGCGCCCTCGATCGCGGTCACCGACCACCCTCGGTCGGCGAGGGCGCCCGCGAAGAGGCCGACGCCGCTGTAGAGGTCGACGGCCCGCCGGATCGGGACCTCGCCCGCCGCATCGAGGACGAGGTCGACGAGCGCGTCCATGGCCTCCGGGCTGGCTTGGGCGAAGGAGTCGGCCGAGATGCGCCACGTGCGACCGGCGGCCTCCTCGTGGATGCGGTCGCGCCCGACGTCGCCGGGTACGCGGATCGCAGCATCCGTGGGCAGCGGCGCGGCCATCCGCTCACCCGTGCGTGCGCCGCAGCGCAGCAGCACCTCGGTGGCCTCGCCGTAGTCGGCGTCGGTGATGAGGTCGGCGAGGAGGGGATGGGCGACGAGGCAGCCCGCGATGGGGACCGTGCGGTGCGAGCGGTAGCGCCGCAGACCGGCCCGGCCCCGTTCGACCGCGGCGTCGAGCGTGGTGCGGAACGCGGTGTCCGCCAGCGTCACGGTGTCCTCGAGCTCGGTGGGCTCGATCCCGAGCGCACGCGCGATGCGGTCTCGCTTCTCGCCGCGCTGTGCGCCGAGGGCGATGTGCTGCCACTGGCACGCGCCGCAGCCGTTCGCAACCTCAGCGCACGGTGGCGTGACCCGATCGGGGGAGGCGTCGAGGACCTCGAGGACCTGGGCGTGCACGACGCCCTTGCGCTGGGCCATCGCCCGCACCCGCACGGTCTCACCGGGGATCGCGCCCGGCATCGACACCCGTCCACCCGGGATCCGGGCGGTGGCATCGCCGGCCCGTCCGAACGCGGTGGGGGTGACGTCCCATTCGTCCCCTCGCTGCGGGCGTGGCGCTCGGTGCTGTCGGCTCCCGCCGCGTCGGATGCTCACGGGCCCATGTTGGTCGCTCGCGTGCTCCGAGCGCCGGACCCCGTACCGGGGTCCTAGGTTGGCGGAATCCCGACCGTCGACAGGAGATGACCGGATGAACCACTCGATCGACTACGGACCCGCGTTCGCGATGGCGACCTGCAACCTCGACCCCGGCGACGTCGTGATCGCCGAGGGCGGCGCGATGGTGTCGATGAGCCCCGGCATCGAGGTCCGGACGACCGCAGGAGCCTCGGGCGGCGGGGTGCTCGGCGGCCTGAAGCGTGCGGCGCTCGGCGGGGAGTCGTTCTTCATGAACACCTACACCGCGTCCGCGGCCTCGCAGATCTCCTTCGCCCCGGCGTCGCCCGGTGACATCATCAACCACCCGCTCGACGGATCGGCCGGGCTCCTGGTGACCTCCGGTTCGTTCCTGTTCAGCTCGGGCGGGATCACGGTCGACACCAAGTGGGGCGGGTCGAAGACCTTCTTCTCGCGTGAGGGTCTCTTCCTCCTGAACTGCTCGGGCACCGGTGACCTGTTCCTCTCGTCCTACGGCGCGATCCGCAAGGTCGATCTCGTGGCGGGTCAGTCCTTCACCGTCGACACGGGCCACATCGTCGCCTTCGACGCGTCGATCGGGTACGCAGTGCGCAAGTTCGGCAACTGGAAGTCCACGCTCCTCGGCGGGGAGGGCCTCGTCGTCGACCTCACCGGTCCGGGGTCCGTATGGGTCCAGACCCGCAGCGTCCAGTCCTTCGCCGGGTTCCTGGCTCCGTTCCTCCCGACCCAGACCTCGGGCAATGCGGCGGGCGGCATCGGAGGACTGTTCTCCTCGTGATCCCGGCCCGGCGCGTCGGCGGGGCCGCGCTCACCGTCGCGCTGGCCCTGATCGGGGTCGGCGCACCGGCGCACGCGGGCCCGAGGGTGTCGAACGCCCGAGCGCCGCTCGGTGCGGGCGCAACCTGCGCGTGGCCCGTGCGCGCCGATCGCGACACGCTCAACGTGGCGTACCCGGACACCGACGCGACGTACTGGGTCCAGCGGTACTCGCTCGCGCCGGACGAGTGGGTCCGGTACCGGTGGACGATGCCCCACGCCCGCTACTCGTCCTTCGTGGTCTACGACGCGGCCGGCAACGCGATCGATCACCGGGCGGATGTCACGCGCGGACTCGGCGGGCGGACGCGCTCGACGCACATCGTGATCGGTGCGATCGAACCGGGAGACGACACGATCGTCACCGCGCCGATCGGCGCGAACGGCCGGTCCGAGGGCACGGTCATCTACCGCGTGTACGTGCCCGATCGGGCCGGGAACGCGCAGGGCGGCGTGCCGCTCCCGACCGCGACCGTGGTCGATGCCGCCGGTCGTCGCACCGCGCTGCGTACGTGCGCGCGCCCCGGGGTGAGCCCCGACATCCGGGCCACGATCGCCCGGATGGACGCCATCACGGACACGCCGGTACCTCCGGCCCCGGTGTTCATCCGGCCTCGCAACGACGGCGGGAACCTCTACCCGAACCCGGACAACACCTACGTGGCCACGATCGTCGACCATCGCCCGGGTCGCGTCGTCGTGATCCGTGGGCGCGCGCCGACGTTCCCGGACACGCGGGCGGGGGAGCGCGTCGCTCCCCGGGACCAGGTGCGCTACTGGTCGTTCTGCACGAACGAGTACGCCAAGCCGTACCGCACGTCGGCGTGTCGCAACGACGCCCGGGTCGCGACGAAGGACGGCGACTACACGATCGTCGTGTCCACCCGCGCCGACCGGCCGACGGGCCTGCGAAGGGAGGCGGGCGCGACCTGGTTGCCGTGGGGCTCCACCGCGGTGCCCTCGCTCATCCTCCTCCGTCAGATGCTGCCGGCGCCCGAGTTCATGCAGGCCGCGGCGCGCCTCGCGCCCGGACAGCCCGCCGCCGCGGTCATGGGGGAGTACGCGCCACGTGCGGTGTACTGCCGTCGCACGACCTTCGAGCGCGGCGGCGCAACGGCCTGCGGCTTCTGAACGATCGGACCGGTGCTCCTGCGCCCCGGGCCTGCGGTCCGTGATCGGGTGGAGGTCCGCGCGGTCATCCGACGTCCGGGGATGGCCCGGCGCACCCGGCGTGGCGCCCCGTAGGCTCGACCCATGACCGAACACCACCACGGCCAGGAAGTGCTCAGCGCACTCGCTCCGCAGGGGCGTGCGCTGCGACAGATGATCCCCGAGGTCTACGCGGGGTACAACGGGCTGCACGCCGCGGCGTTCGAGCCCGGAGCACTCGACCGGCGACACAAGGAACTCGTCGCCCTCGCGATCGCCGTCGCACTCCGGTGCGACGGGTGCATCGCGGCCCACGCCCGCAGTGCCGCCGCTCACGGTGCCACCCGCGAGGAGGTCGCCGAGACCCTCGGCGTGACCGTCCTCATGACCGGTGGGCCGGGCACGGTGTACGCACCGCGTGCGTACGACGCGTTCGTCGAGTTCATCGAAGCCCGAGAGGTGCGCGAGGCCGAGTGATCCGGGCGCGTGCGGCGCGCTCGGCGCGGCCCGCGCCGCCTCGCCCCCGGTCGTTCCCGAGGAGGATGTCCGACCCCCTCCCCATAATGGGTACCTGCGAACGAGAGGAGCTCCGATGGCGGATGTGAACAGGATGACGACGGTGGGTGCGGCGGGCGGGGCCCGGACCGGGGCGATGAG
>JBEAXD010000040.1:0-13551 GCA_041159995.1 Actinomycetota bacterium
TCGTGGCGGTGGTCGACCGGGTGCGGCACCGCCGCTACCGCAAGACCGTGCAGCGCACCACGAAGCTGTACGCCCACGACGAGACCAACGACGTCCGTGAGGGCGACCGCGTGCGGATCGCCGAGACCCGACCGCTGTCGCGCCTGAAGCGCTGGCGCGTGGTCGAGGTCCTCGAGCGGGCCCGGTAGGAGACGAGATGATCCAGCAGGAGTCCAGGCTCAAGGTCGCCGACAACTCGGGCGCCCGCGAGGTCCTGTGCATCAAGGTCCTCGGCGGCACCCGCCGGCGCTACGCCAGCATCGGCGACGTCTTCGTCGCGACGGTCAAGGACGCCCAGCCGGGCGCGGCGGTCAAGAAGGGTGACGTCGTCAAGTGCGTCGTCGTGCGCACCAAGAAGGAGAAGCGGCGTCCGGACGGTTCCTACATCCGGTTCGACGAGAACGCGGCCGTCCTCATCAACGACGCCATGCAGCCCCGCGGCACCCGCATCTTCGGCCCGGTCGGCCGTGAGCTGCGCGACCGCAAGTTCATGCGCATCGTGTCGCTCGCCCCGGAGGTGCTGTGATGAAGATCCGCAAGGATGACACCGTCCGCGTCATCGCCGGCAAGGACCTGGGCAAGGAGGGCAAGGTCATCCGCGCCATCCCCGAACGCGACCGGGTCATCGTCGACGGCGGCATCAACGTGGCCAAGCGCCACCAGCGGGCGACCTCGGCGACCGCGCAGGGCGGCATCATCGACAAGGAGATGCCGATCCACGTCTCGAACGTCGCCATCGTCTGCAGCAAGTGCGGACCGACCCGCATCGGCTTCAAGGTCGAGGGTTCCACGAAGCAGCGCATCTGCCGGAAGTGCGGAGGTGACCTCTGATGGCCCCCCGCCTGAAGGAGAAGTACGACGCCGAGATCCGCGAGGCGCTGCGCAACGAGCTGGGGCTCGGCAACGTCATGCAGGTCCCGCGTCTGGACAAGATCGTCGTCAACATGGGCGTCGGCCGGGCCACCCAGCAGCAGTCGCTGCTCGACGGTGCGGTCACCGACCTCACCACGATCACCGGCCAGAAGCCGCTCGTGACCAAGGCGACGAAGTCGATCGCCGGGTTCAAGCTGCGTGAGGGCAACGCGATCGGGGCGAAGGTCACCCTGCGCGGCGCCCGCATGTGGGAGTTCTACGACCGCCTCGTGACGCTCGCGATCCCGCGCATCCGTGACTTCCGCGGCCTGTCGCCGAAGTCGTTCGACGGCCACGGGAACTACACGTTCGGCGTCACCGAGCAGCTGATCTTCCCGGAGATCGACTACGACAAGATCGACACCACCCGCGGCATGGACATCACGATCGTCACGACCGCGACCACCGACGACCAGGGCCGGGCGCTCCTCCGGGCCCTCGGGTTCCCGTTCCGCCGCACCGAGAGCGTGGGGTAGCCAGATGGCCAAGAAGGCACTCATCAACAAGCAGCAGCGCGAGCCGAAGTTCAAGGTGCGCGCCTACACGCGGTGCCGCAAGTGCGGCCGGCCGCGTGCGGTGTACCGCAAGTTCGGTCTCTGCCGCATCTGCCTGCGCGAACTCGTCCACGCCGGTGAGGTGCCGGGTGTGACCAAGGCATCGTGGTGAGGGGGGCTGACCGATGACGATGACCGATCCCATCGCGGACATGCTCACCCGCATCCGCAACGCCAACATCGCGATGCACGACACCACGTCGATGCCGTCCTCCAAGGTCAAGGAGGCGCTCGCCAAGGTGCTCCAGCGCGAGGGTTACATCGAGGGCTACGAGGTGAACGACGACCCCACCCGTCCGGGGAACCGTCTCACCGTGTACATGAAGTACACCCCCGAGCGGAAGCGCACCATCTCCGGCATCAAGCGGGTCTCGAAGCCCGGCCTGCGCGTGTACTCGAAGGCGGACTCCGTCGCTCGGGTGCTCGGCGGGATGGGTATCGCCGTGCTGTCCACCAACCAGGGTCTCGTCACCGACCGTGAGGCGCGTGAGCGCAACATCGGCGGCGAGGTCCTCTGCCACGTCTGGTAACCACCATGTCCCGTATCGGCAAGAAGCCCATCACCGTCCCGTCCGGCGTCGACGTCGCCATCGACGGCACGCACCTCACGGTCAAGGGTCCCAAGGGCACCCTCGAGATCGACCTCCCCGAGGCGATCACGATCGAACGGGAGGGCGACGACCTCCTCTGCTCGCGCCCCGATGACCAGCGTCAGAACCGCGCGCTGCACGGTCTCTTCCGGTCCCTCGTCGCCAACATGGTGACGGGCGTCTCGGTCGGCTTCACCCGTGAGCTCGAGATCGTCGGCGTCGGCTACCGCGCCATCGCCCAGGGTCCGAGCAAGATCGAGGTGCAGGCCGGGTACTCGCACCCCGTCTACGTCGAGGCCCCGGAGGGCATCACCTTCGACGTCCCGGCGGCCAACCGCATCACGGTGCAGGGCATCGACAAGCAACTGGTCGGCCAGGTCGCGGCCGACATCCGCAAGATCCGTAAGCCCGAGCCCTACAAGGGCAAGGGCATCCGCTACGCCGACGAGCGCGTCCTGCGCAAGGCCGGCAAGTCGGCGAAGTAGCGAGGTAGGCAGATGAGTCTCACGAAGCAGCAGGCCAGGAAGCGCCGCCACGTGCGCGTCCGCAAGAAGGTGCGGGGCACCTCCGAGCGGCCGCGTCTCGCGGTGTTCCGTTCCGCCAAGCACATCTACGCGCAGGTCATCGACGACGTCACGGGTCGGACCCTCGCGTCGGCCTCGACGATGGAGGGCGACCTCCGTACGGGAGCCACCGGCAACGCCGCGGCGGCCGCCCGGGTCGGGGAGCGCATCGGTGAGCGGGCGAAGGCCGCCGGCGTGACCGGCGTGGTCTTCGACCGCGGCGGGTACCGGTACCACGGTCGGGTCGCAGCGGTCGCGGATGCGGCTCGCGCGGCGGGCCTCGAGTTCTAGAGGACGAGGAGCGATCCATGGCCGAGAGCCAGTACGAAGAGCGGGTCATCGCCATCAACCGCGTGGCCAAGGTGGTGAAGGGCGGCCGACGCTTCTCCTTCACCGCGCTCGTGGTCGTCGGTGACGGCAACGGCAGCGTGGGCCTGGGCTACGGCAAGGCCAAGGAGGTGCCCGCCGCCATCCAGAAGGGGATGGAGGAGGCCAAGAAGCGCCTCTTCAAGGTGCCGCTCGCCGGTTCGACCATCACCCACGAGCTCATCGGTGAGCACGACGCCGCCCGCGTCCTGCTCAAGCCGGCCGCACCCGGTACGGGCGTGATCGCCGGTGGCGCCGCCCGCGCCATCCTCGAGGCCGCCGGCATCCACGACGTGCTCGCCAAGTCGCTCGGATCCGCGAACGCGATCAACGTCTCGCGGGCCACGATCGACGGGCTGCGCAGCCTGCGGCGTCCCGAGGACGTCGCCAAGATGCGCGGCAAGAGCGAGGAGGAGGTCACCCCCGCCGGTGTCCTGCGTGCCTACCGCGACCGCAACCGCCGCAAGGCCGAGACCGAGGTGGCGTGATGGCTCGCCTGCGCGTGACCCAGATCCGTTCGACCATCGGTTCGAAGCCCAAGACCCGCGGCACCATGCGGGCGCTCGGGCTCCGGGGCATCGGCAAGGTCAACGAACTCGACGACAAGCCCGAGATCCGCGGGATGCTGGCCCGGGTGCCGCACCTCGTGAAGGTTGAGGAGATCTGATGAAGCTGCACGACCTCAAGCCCGCGGTGGGCGCCAAGCACAAGGCGAAGCGCATCGGTCGCGGCATCGGCGGCAAGGGCGGCAAGACCGCGGGGCGCGGCACGAAGGGCCAGTTCGCCCGCAACACGGTCCACCCCGGTTTCGAGGGTGGCCAGACGCCGCTGCACCGCCGTACGCCGAAGGCCAAGGGCTTCAACAACCCGTTCCGGGTCGAGTACAACGTGGTCAACCTCGACACGCTCGAGTCCTTCTCGGCCGGTGAGACCGTGGACCCCGGCACCCTCCGGGCCAAGGGACTCGTGGCCAAGCAGGGTCTCGTCAAGGTGCTCGGTCGGGGCGAGGTCGCCGCGGCCCTCACCGTGAAGGCGCACGCCTTCTCGGCCTCGGCTCGGGCCGCCATCGAGGCGGCCGGTGGTACGACCGAGGTGATCCCCGCACCGTGGGGTGACCGTCGCCCGCCGGCCCGCGGCAACGCCCACACCAACCGCTAGTCCCGCCCGCCACGCTCGGCCCCCGGCCAGGAGGACGCGAACAGCCATGATCGGTCGCCTGCGGAACATGTTCCGGGTCCCGGACCTGCGGAACAAGATCCTCTTCACGCTCATGGTCATCGCTGCGTACCGCTTCGGTTCGCACGTCCCGGTGCCCTACGTCGACTTCTCCGCGATCCAGCAGCTCAAGGACAGCGCGGCGAACAACGGCATCGTCGGGTTCCTCGACCTGTTCTCGGGTGGCGCGATCACGAGCGTGTCCGTGTTCTTCCTCGGTGTGATGCCCTACATCACCGCCTCGATCATCATGCAGCTGCTCGGGGTCGTGATCCCGAAGCTCGAGCAGTGGCAGAACGAGGGCCAGACCGGCCAGAAGAAGATCACGCAGTGGACCCGCTACGTGACCATCGGCCTGGCGGTCATCCAGTCCACCGGCTTCGTGTTCGCCCTGAAGCAGGGCGGCGGCGGTCTGTTCGGCTCGCTCGGCCTGCCCCAGGGGATCGAGCTCATCCCCGACTTCACGGCCTGGCGGGCCGCGATGATCGTGCTCGTCTGGGTCGCCGGCACCGCCCTCGTGATGTGGCTGGCCGAGCTCATCACCCAGCGGGGTATCGGCAACGGGATGTCGATCCTCATCTTCGCCTCGGTCGTGTCCAGCCTCCCGAGCGGGTTCGGCCTCATCTGGACCCAGGGCGGGCAACTGAAGTTCTGGACGATCATGGTGATCCTCATCGGGATGATCGCCGCCATCGTCTACGTCGAGTCCGGTCAGCGTCGGATCCCGGTGCAGTTCGCCAAGCGGGTCGTCGGCCGTCGGATGGTCGGTGGGCAGAGCACCTACATCCCGCTCAAGGTGAACCAGTCCGGTGTGATCCCGGTGATCTTCGCCTCCTCGATCATGTCGTTCCCGGCGCTCATCGCCACCGCCACGAACTGGGGCTGGCTCCAGGACTTCACCAACGACTACCTCGTGCGCCAGGACAGCCTCTTCTACATGGGCCTGTACACGCTGCTCATCGTGTTCTTCGCCTACTTCTACACGGCGATCGCGTTCAACCCGGCCCAGCAGGCCGACATCATCCGCAAGCAGGGCGGCTTCATCCCGGGCATCCGCCCCGGGCCCCCGACGGAGCGGTACCTCGCCCGGGTGCTCAACCGGATCACGCTCCCCGGTTCCCTGTTCCTCGCGGCGATCGCACTCACCCCGCTCATCGTGTTCGCGGCGTGGAACATCGCCGAGTTCCCGTTCGGCGGCACCTCGCTGCTCATCGCGGTGGGCGTCGCCCTCGAGACGATGAAGCAGATCGACAGCCAGCTCATGATGCGCAACTACGAGGGCTTCCTCGCCTGACCGGCGCGCCTCTCATGACCAGCGGCGTACGGCTCATCCTGCTCGGCAAGCAGGGTTCGGGGAAGGGCACCCAGGCGGTCCGCCTGGCGGATCACTACGGGATCGCGCACCTCTCCACCGGGGATCTCTTCCGCGCCGCGGCGCGGGCCGGCACCCCCTCGGGGCTCGAGGCCATCGAGTTCATGGACCGCGGTGAGCTCGTGCCGGACGGCATCGTCCTCAAGGTCGTGCAGGAGCAGATGCGCCGCGGGGGACTCATGGACGACGGGTTCGTGCTCGACGGGTTCCCGCGCACGCTCGCCCAGGCCGAGGCGCTCGAGGCCGAACTGGCGGCCGCGGATCGACCGCTCGACGTCGCGATCGACCTCGAGGTCCCGACCGAGATCGTGCTCGACCGCATCGCGGGTCGCCGGGTCTGCGAGGACTGCGGCACGACCTACCACCTCACGATGCCGCCCAAGGTGGCCGGGGTCTGCGACGTGTGCGGGGGCACCGTGAGCCAGCGGGATGACGACACCGAGGCCTCGGTGATGCGGCGGCTCGAGCTGTACCACACCGCCACGATGCCGATCCTCGACTTCTACCGGGGTCTCGGCCGGCTCGTCGAGATCGACGGTATGGGCTCGGGCGACGAGGTCTTCGAGCGGGTGCGCACCGCGGTCGACGGCCGTCTCGGCGCCTGAATGCACTCGCGCAAGACCCCGGCGCAGATCGCGACGATGCGACGCGCCGGTCGGGTGGTGGCCGAGATGCACGAGGCCTGCACGCGGGCGGCCCGTCCCGGGGCGACCACGGCGGAGGTCGACGCCGCCGCCCGTGAGGTCCTCGACCGGCGTGGAGCCCGCTCCAACTTCCTCGGGTACCACGGGTTCCCGGCGGTGATCTGTGCATCGCCGAACGAGGTCGTCGTGCACGGCATCCCCGGCCCGCGGGTGCTCGAGGAGGGCGACATCCTCTCGATCGATTGCGGGGCCATCGTCGACGGCTGGCACGCCGATGCGGCGATCACCGTCCCGGTCGGCGGGATCGACGAGGAGTCGGCTCGGCTCATCGCGGTGACGCGGGCGTCCCTCGACGCGGCGCTCCGGGTCATGACCGTGGGTTCGACCCTCGGAGCGATCGGTGCGGCGGTGAGCGGGGTGGCGGAGGAGGCCGGGATGTCGATCGTGCGCGAGTACACCGGCCACGGCATCGGCACGGCGATGCACGAGGAGCCCGCGGTGCCGAACTACGCGAACGGGGTCGGGCACCGCACGAAGCTCAAGGCCGGCCTCGTCCTCGCGATCGAGCCGATGGTGAACCTCGGTCGGGCCGGCACGCGCGAACTCGAGGACGGGTGGACGGTCGTCACGCTCGACGGATCCCGCTCGGCGCACTTCGAGCACACGATCGCGATCACCGACGACGGCCCCGAGGTGCTCACCGTCCTCTGAGCCGGCGGCCCCGACGGTCAGCGGGCGGCGAACCACTCCACGGTGCGGCGCAGGCCCTCCTCGAAGGACACCTCGCAAGCGAACCCCATGGCCTCGGCCATGAGGCGGTTGTCGGCCTGGGAGAGTCGGACGTCCCCGGCCCGGGGCTCGACGTGGTTGCGTTCCGCGTGCACGCCGATGATCGCCTCGAGGTGGCCGAGCAGGTCGAGCAGCGACTGGGTGGTGCCCGGGGCGAGGTTGAACACCCGGCCGGACACCGCCGCCGGGGGTGCCTCGAGCGCGGCGAGGTTCCCGGCGACCACGTCGGAGACGTAGGTGAAGTCGCGGCTCTGCAGTCCGTCGCCGTGGACCTCCACCGGACGCCCGGCCCGTAGCGCGTCGATGAACAGCGGGATCACCGCGGCGTACTGCGAGTCCGGCCGCTGCCGGGGACCGAACACGTTGAAGTAGCGCAGCGACACCGTCTCGAGTCCGTGCAGTTCGGCGAACACCCGGCAGTAGACCTCGCCGGCCAACTTGCTCACCGCGTAGGGCGAACGGGGCACGAGGGGCGCGGTCTCCGGTGTGGGCGGTGCGGTCGCGCCGCCGTACACGCTGCTCGAGGACGCGTAGATCACCCGGCGCACGCCGGCCTCCCGTGCGCAGTGGAGCACAGTGAGCGTGCCGTGGGTGTTCATGGTGTCGGTGGTGAGCGGGTCGGCCACCGACCGGGCGACCGAACCCCGGGCGCCCTCGTGGAACACCGCCTCGACGCCGTCCATCGCCGCGCGCACGGCCTCGGGATCGGCGACCGATCCGACCACGAGGTCGGCCGTCGCGGGGAGGTTCTCGGCGTGCCCGGTGCTGAGGTCGTCGAGCACCCGGACGGTGTCGCCCCGGGCGAGCAGGGCGTCGACGAGGTTCGACCCGATGAAGCCGGCGCCGCCGGTGACCAGGATGTGCACGGCGCCGAGGTTACGCGTCCGGCGGCCGGTCGGGGACCGTGTCGCCCGGCCGCCCGATCAGGCCGCGTCGTCGGCGGTGATCGGTGCGAGCGCGGTCGGCGCGGCCTCGAAGCCGGTCGGCAGTGGCTCGTCCCCGAGTGCGATCGTCATGGTGCGGGCGAGGAACTCGAGGAGCGAGGACATGTCGGCGCCGCTCACCGTCGGGTCGACGTCGCGCACGAGCGTGGGGTCGAGGTCGGGCACCCGCACGTACCGGATGAGGTCGTGGTCGGCCTGGTGCGACTCCTCGCCGTCGGCGAACAGCTCCTCGTGGAGCTTCTCGCCGGGGCGCAGCCCGGTGAACACGATCGGGATCTCGGGGGAGTGGTTCGCCGCGAGGCGCCGGGCCACATCCGCGATCCTCACCGGCTCGCCCATGTCGAGGACGAGGGCCTCGCCGTCGTGGCCGATCGCCCCGGCCTGGATCACGAGCTGCACGGCCTCCTCGATGGTCATGAAGAACCGCGTGACCTCGGGGTGGGTGACCGTCACCGGACCGCCGGCCTCGATCTGGGCCCGGAACGAGGTGAGCACCGAGCCGCGGCTCCCGAGCACGTTGCCGAACCGGACCGAGAGGTACGTGCCGGGGTGGCGGAGACCGAAGTGGGAGGTGAGGCCCTCGGCGATGCGCTTCGAGTACCCGAGGATGCTGCAGGCGTTGGCGGCCTTGTCGGTCGAGATGTTCACGAAGCGAGTGACCCCGGCGGCGGCCGACGCGTCGAGCACCGACAGGGTGCCCCAGACGTTCGACTTGAGGGCCTCGACCGGGTGGGCCTGCAGCAGGGGGAGGTGCTTGAGGGCGGCCGCGTGGAAGACGACGTCGGGGCGGATCTCCCCGAAGAGTTCGGCCACCCGGCGTCGGTCCCGGATGTCGAGGAGGACGAGGTCGGGCGTGTCGAGGAGGGCGCGTCCCTCGATCGAGAGCTGCACCTGGTGGAGTCCGGACTCGTCCCGGTCGACCATCACGAGCCGGCGGGGACCGAACCGGGCGATCTGGCGGCAGAGTTCGGAGCCGATCGAGCCGCCGGCACCGGTGACGAGGACCACCTTGTCCTGGAGGTAGGAGGCCGCGGCCTCGAGGTCGGTCTCGATCACTCGCCGGCCGAGGAGGTCGGCCTCGGTCGGCTCGCGCAGGTCGCCGATCCGCACGGTGCCACCGAAGAGCTCGTCCACCGGCGGCACGACGAGCACCTCGAGGTCGGCGAGGTCGGCGAGGTCGGTGAGTTCACGGATCGTCGCGCCGTCGGCCGTCGGGATCGCCACGAGCAGGACGCTCGCGTCGTGCTGCCGCGCGACATCGGCGATGGCGCGCCGGTCGCCCGCGACGCGCAGGCCCTTCACGTTGAGGTTCCGCTTCTCCGGGTCGTCGTCGAGGAGGGCGACGGGTCGGTACGGACTGTTCGCCTCGAACAGCAGGGTCTGGAGCATGCGCACGCCGCACTCCCCGACGCCGAAGATGATGGCGCGGGGGAGGTGGGCGCCGGCGGCGCGGCGGCGCTCGTCGATGACCCGACGGGCGACGTACCGGATGCCCGCGGCGATCACGAGCGCGAACAGCCCGGCGGCGACGATGGCGGACGCGGGGGCGGGCCGTACGCCGGGGACGAGGATGTCGAAGACGAACAGGATCGCGGTGACCGCGCCGACGCTGCGGACCAGGCCGATCACCTCGTCGAAGGATCCGTTGATCCAGAAGCCGCGGTAGAGCCCGAAGATCCAGCCGAAGCAGAACTGCAGTGCCCACGCGAGCGGGATGAGGGCGGCGACCCGGAACGCCTCGATCCGGCTGGCGTCGAAGTCGAGGCGGAGCAGGACGGAGCCGTAGATCGCCACGAACCACGCGGCGCAGTCCGTGATGATCCGCAGGCTCCGCTTCGACCGCAGTCGGGCGGGCACGATGGCCGCCGAGACTCCCGCCATGTGGACAACTCCCCCCGAGTCGTCGCTTCCGGTGGGGGACCCCGGGACCGTGGTCCCGATCTGCCCGAACCCCCTCTGACTTGTGCCTATTCTCAGGGCTGGGCCCCGGGGCCGCAAGACCCAATTTCACGTAGCGTGACGATCGGCCGCGCTGCGTCCAGATGGTGCAGAACGAGTGAGGCGGGTGGGGAGTGTGTTGGAACCGGTGCGGACGGCGCTCGAGGCGCCCGAACTCCACATCGGGCTGCTCCGGGGCCTCGTGGCGGCCTTCGTGGCGGGGGTCCTGGCCCTCGTGGCGGTCGGGCTCCGCTCCGTGGTCGGGCGGCGCTGGCTCCGGCGCCTCCGGCTGACCGCCTCGTCCCGGCGACTGCCGGGTCTCGTCGGCCCGGCCTTCGTCGTGGCCTCGGTCCTCGCACTCGAGGCCCTCCAGCGGAGCCTCCTCCCGGCGGTGCGGGTGGCCGGCACGGTGCCGGGCCTGCCGACCTCGGTGGTCCTCGGGCTCGGGCTGGTCTGGCTCGGGGTGGCCGTGGCCGGGCTCACCCCGGCGCCCCTGCCGGTCGGGATGCTCCTCGCGCTCCCCGGGGCCTGGCGGCTCGTCGCCGGGCAGGAGTTCCTCGGTCCGTCCTGGGTGCCGTGGCTCATCGTGCTCGGCACCGCAGTGGCCGGCCCGCTGGCGGCGGAGGCCGACCGCGACCTCGGTCGCACCGGGCTCAGCCCGGTGATGTGGCTGTTCGTCGTCGGCGCGATGTACGCGACCGTGCCGGACACCGAACTCGCCCTCGTGCTCCTCGGGGTGGCGATCCCGCTCGCGTTCCTCGGTCTCCCCTTCCGCCTCGCGCGCCTCGGTGACGGCGGCGCGGCGGCGTCCATCGGTCTGCTCCTGTGGGTCGCCTCGCAGCAGGGGTGGGCCCGGCCGGGTTCGCTCGTCGGCGCGCTCGGCGCGCTCGCGCTCTTCACGACCTTCCCGATCGGGCACCGCCTCCGGCGCTGGTTCCGGTTCGAGCTCCACTGGAGTCGCAACCGACGCCTGCTCGTCGTGCTCCTGGCCCAGTTCGTGCTCGCGATGTGGGCCTCACGGGTCGCGGGCCTCGCCTACGGCGCGGTGGAGGCGATCGCCCGGCTCATCCCCGCGGTCGCGGCCGGTATCGCGCTCGGTATCGCGATGCCGATGGGTCGTCGCCGGGTCCCGCGCTCGGGTCGGTCCTCGGGTCGCGTCCGCACCGAACCGTCGATCGGCTCGACCCGCACCCCGGCCTGAGGGCGCACCGGCGTCGGGCCGTCGGGCCCGGTCGGGGACGGCTCAGGCGTTCGCCCGCGGTGCTGCGGCGATGAGTTCGACGATGCCGTCGATGGTCGCGTCGTCGAGTGCGGGGTAGAGGGGCAGGCTGACCACGGTCCGCGCCACCGCATCGGTGACCGGCAGGTCGGCGGGCGACCGGGTCGCGTGCGACCGCTGGCGGTGCACCGGTGGGTCGAAGTAGTTCCGCGTGTCGACACCCTCGGCCCGCAGCACCGCCACGAGGGTGTCACGGTCGGCGCCGTACTCGAGGGCGTCGACCGCGATCGTGAAGTCCTTGAACGTCGACTCGTCGCCCTCGTCGATGGCCTGCACCCGCACGCCGGGGATCCCGAGGATCGCGTCCGAGAACCGGGCGGCCATGCGGCGACGGGTGACGAGGTGCTCGTCGATGTGGGCGATGGACGCGAGGGCCACGGCGGCGTGCATCTCCGAGAGGCGGCCGTTGAGTCCGACGAACCGCGTGTCGTAGTCCCCCGGGTTGCCGTACTCACGGGCGAGGTGGAGGTACTCGGCGAGGTCGGCGCGGTCGGTGCACACGAGACCCCCCTCGCCGGCGACGAGGGGCTTGGTCGGGGTCATGCTGAACACCTCGACCTCGCCGAACCCGCCGAGCGGACGGCCGGCCCGGGTGCCCCCGAAGCCGTGCGCCGCGTCGAAGAGCACGGGGATGCCGGCCTCGGCCCCGAGGGCCTCCACCTGCTCGGGTCGGCACGGTGCACCGAAGACGTGCGTGGCCATGATCGCCCCGGCGCCGTCGAGGCGCGCGCGGGCGTCGACGAGGTCGAGCTGGAAGGAGTTCGGGTCGCACTCCGCGAAGCGGACCGGCAGTCCGTTCCAGGCCACCGAGTGCGGTCCGGCCGAGAAGGTGAACGACGGCATCAGCACGGGCCCGTCGATCTCGCCGAGGTGTGCCAGCCCTGCGAGGGCGAGGATGAGGCCGGTGGTGCACGAGGACACCGCCACGACGTGCGCGACGCCCATGCGGTCGGCGACCGCGGCCTCGAGTTCGCGCACGAGCGGGCCGTTGGTCATCGCGCCCTGCTCGTAGGTGGGGCGGAGGCGGGCGACCACCTCGTCGAGCGGGGGCGCGGGCGGACGGACGAACGGCACACCCTGCGGGAACATCGGGTCGCCGCCGTCGATCGCCAGTCGCCTCACGAGCCCTCCTTCGCCGGGGTGAGGAAGCCGCCCCTTCCCACGAGAGCCGTGAGGATACCGGCGCTCAGCACGGCCCCGGACACCCCTGCGACCGTGGGCAGGCGGGTGACGAGGACCCCGGCGGTGGCGAGCACGGCCTGCGCGGCGACCATCACCAGCACTGCGGCGGGTCGGGTGCGGCCGCGGTCGACGAGTTGGTCGTACACGTGGCTCCGATCCCCGGTGAACAACGGCACGCCCGCGCGCCGGCGCCGGAGGATCGCCACCGCAGTGTCGGTGACCGGGACCGCCACGAGGAGGGGGAGCGCGGCCCACGTCGTGATCGCGCCGTCGGCCTCCAGCGCGCCCGCACACGCGAGGGCCAGCGCCGTGCCGACGAGGTAGGCGCCCGCGTCGCCGAGGTAGATGCGGGCGGGTGGTCGGTTGAACACGAGGAAGCCGCACAGCGCGCCGGCGAGGCCGAGGGCCAGGGGCCGGGGTCCCGGACCGACGAGCGCCAAGCCGATGGCCGCCACGGCGGCGACCCCGCTCGCGAGTCCGTCGAGACCGTCGAGCAGGTTGACCGCGTTGAGCAGGCCGACGACGGCCACCGCGGTGACGACGGCACCGAACCAGCCCGCCCCCGCCGGCGCGACGAGACCGGCCACGACGCCGATGATCCCCTCGCACGCGAGGCGGATCCGGGGGTCGAGGTCGGCGAGATCGTCGGCGAGTCCGAGCCCGAGCGCGAGTCCGAGCGGCAGCAGCAGACGGGTGGATCCCGATGCGAGCGCGAGCGCGGCGACGAGTCCGCCGAACACCGCGACCCCTCCGAGGTAGGCGACCGGTGTCTCCTGGACCTTGAGCGCGCCGGGCCGGTCGACGATGCCGGCGCGCAGGGCGACGCGGATCGCGAGCGGCGTGAGCCCGACGGTCACGGCGAGCGCGACGAGGCCGCCGACCACGGGGTTCACGGCCGGCTCCGCACGAGGACCACCGACTCGGTGCCGGCGTGCACCTCGAGGCGGGCCGCGTCCACGAACCCGACGGCTCGGTAGAGCCCGAGCGCGGCCTCGTTGTCCCCGCCCGCCACGACCTTGACCCGCGCGGTGCCGCGACGGTCGAACTCGGCGAGCGCGGCGCCGACGACGAGGCGGCCGATGCCCTCGCCCGAACGTGCGGCGTCCACGGCGACGGCGAGCACCTCGGCCGCGGGGAGATCGTGCGTGTCCTCGGTCCCCGGGT